>QKGI01000103.1 GCA_003250475.1 Bacteroidota bacterium
GTCTGTCGCCCCGCGTGGCGGGGCTCCGTCGGAAGGTCTGAAGTCTGAAGGTCTCGGGTCGGAAGGTCTGAGGTCTGAAGGTCTCGGGTCGGAAGGTCTGAGGTCGGAAGGTCTGAGGTCGGAAGGTCTGTTTCAACTGTTACCTCTATTGTTTAATTTTTTTACAACGGAAGTGTAAAATTTATATCCCCGGCGAATATTGAAAATGAATTTTAAGTATTTTGGTTGTCAGTTAATCCTTTCTTTAACCTAAACTTGATTTCAATGAAAAAACTGTTCTTAAGTTGCGCAGCCATTGCGCTGTTGCTTGTGTCGTGCGAGAAGCCTTCCGAAAACATCTCCCGCCAGGATGATTATGTCAAAACATCCATGGAAGCTATTCCGGGGCAATATGTCGTTCTCCTGAAGGGCGATTTCGGATATGTAAAGGCCGGTGAAATGAGCTACGAAAATGCTCAGATAGCAATGAAAGGCATCACAAGGAACATACTTGCCTCTTCAGGCATCGCGGAGAGAGAGCCCCTGTTTGTTTATTCAGCCGGTATCCAGGGATTTGCTATCAGACTGGAAGATAGTGAACTTGCTCTCCTGAAGGAGAACCCCGGCGTCAGGGGTGTATGGCAGGATATGATGTTCATCCTTGCAAAACCAGCCCCCTCTCCTGTTGCCCTTCCCACACCGGAAGTAACACCTCCCGGGATAACAAGGGTAGGCGGCGGAGCAACGTATACCGGGACAAAAGAGGCATGGATCATTGATACAGGAATTGATCTTGACCATCTGGATCTGAATGTTGATGTTGCCAAAGGGAAGACATTCGTTACAAGAACAACCACTCCGAACGACGATAACGGTCATGGGACACACTGTGCAGGTATAGTAGCGGCGATTGATAATGACGGTGGTGTCATCGGTGTGGCAGCCGGCGCACCTGTGGTGCCTGTTAAGGTACTCGATAAGCGCGGATCAGGTGCTATGTCGGTAATAATTGCCGGCGTCGATTATGTAACTGCCACCGCAGTAGCAGGCGATGCTGCAAACATGAGCCTCGGAGGGTCGGTATATGAGCCGCTTGACCTCAAGGTAGTGGCCATGGGTGCCAAGGGAATATTTGTTGCCCTGGCTGCAGGCAATGAAAGCGATGATGCCAATAACCACACACCGGCACGTGCCAACGGAACAAACGTATTTACAATATCCGCCTGTGACCGGTATGATGTCTGGGCTTCCTTCTCCAACTACGGTAATCCGCCTATTGATTTTTGTGCACCTGGAGTAAGCATCCTTTCAACCTATAACAATGGCGGCCTGGCCACCATGAGCGGCACCTCAATGGCAGCACCCCACGCCTGCGGCGTTCTGCTAGCCACCGGAGGCAATCCGAAGAGTGACGGATTCGTTACAGGTGACCCCGACGGAAACCCTGATCCTATTATCCACAAATAAAACCCCTCATCTGCTGAAAAGGCCCTCTTTCTGATGAGGGCCTTTTTTTACCCTATATCTTACCCCCTTAAAAAAATACCGCCCGGGGTATAACATATACCGGGCCTGATAATCTGGTGCGATTTTTGATATACGTTGCTCATAAACCCTTATGCCAAAATGAAGAAGATACTCTTTTTACTTATGCCGATGATGTTACTCGTCTCCTGTGAGAAACAGTATCTCATCCCATCAGATGAAGTGCCTTATTGGCTGAAACAGCGCATTGCCGAAACTGAAAAACAGCTTCGCTCCGATTCACATTCCGGATATGAGATGACTGCCTGGTCAAGGTACAGTTATGAAGGAAGCTACTATTATGAGTGGTACAACGTCGTCAGCTCAGCCTTTCCCCCGGTATACAATACCAAAGGAGATTTAATGACCTTCTCCTCAGATGTGTACATGCAATACCAGGCTGAAAAATGTTGCAGGGTAATTGTATGGAAGAGTCCTGATTACCCGGACGATTTATAAACCGTCTGCCCGGGAATTTCTCTGGTGTTTCTTCCTGTAGTCATCCCTTAGTTTGTCTACAGACAGCAGATTCCCGTCCCGCTCCACATACCAGAAATTCCATCCGTTGGTCCTTTCCTTTCCGGAGACAAGGGTACCAAGGCTATGTATTGATCCTGTCATGCCTGAACATACAAGTGATGCATCTGCCTGCACCTCGGCCATGAATTTGCGGTCAGAAGACCACAGGCATTCTCCGGCTAAGACCATACCGGAAGCGACAAGGGCGCCAAACGGTATCCTGGGCAGTCTTTTCTCATTCCTTATTTCCAGGAGGCTGTTCTGCATTGGCTTAACGGCATCAAGCCTCTCTATTGCAAGATTAACATAGGAAAGCTCCTTCTCGAAACCAATAAAATTACGTCCCAGTCCCTTTGCAACTGCCGCGGTGGTTCCTGTCCCGGCAAACGGATCAAGAACAAGATCGCCCGGATTAGTGGTTGCAATTATTATCCTGTAAAGCAACTCTTCAGGCTTCTGGGTGGGATGAGCTTTCCCTCCACCCTCTTTTATCCTCTCGGGACCCTTGCAGACAGGTATCAGCCAGTCGCTGCGCATCTGAAGACCGTCATTGAAAACCTTCATCGACCGGTAGTGGAAGGTATACTTTGCGTCCTTTGCTTTTGAAGCCCATATAAGTGTTTCATGAGCATTGGCAAACCTGGTTCCCATGAAATTAGGCATGGGGTTGGTCTTTATCCATATTATGTCATTAAGTATCCAGAACCCGGCATCCTGTAAAAGGGCGCCCACCCTGAAAATATTATGGTAGGTGCCTATCGCCCAAATACTTCCCGTGTCTTTGAGCACACGGTGGCACTCCAGCAACCATGCACGGGTAAAATCATCATATGAACAGAATGATTCAAACTTGTCCCACCCGTCATTTACAGCCTTCACCCTTGACCTGTCCGGGCGGAAAAGATCGCGATGGAGCTGCAGGTTATAAGGCGGATCTGCAAAAACAAGGTCAACGGAGCCGGCAGGAAGCCTCCTCATCAGATCGAGACAGTCCCCGTGATGAATTTTATTTATTTCCGGCGCTCCGCTTTTCATAAATAAATCTGATGCTTGTTATTACAAAGATAATGCATCGCTCTTATAAAGGGCTGGAACAGTTCTCAATTACCCCGAAATCAGCGAGGACATTGATGATATCGAGTATCTCAGGAATATGAGTGCCATCAAGGCCGGCTTTTACAATTAACTCTTCAATACTCAATGGCTCGGCAGTCGGGAACGGAAGGTGAAACAGGAAGCGCCCCTGCGGAACAGAGAGGTTGATCTTTCTTTCCCTCCTTTCCCTTCCTTCCCCCGACCAAATTACAACACTGCTTATATAATCATTGCTTCGTGATGTGGTAAATCTCGCCCTGTTGTTTTGCTTCTCCCTGATCGTCTCGCGCAGCCTTATATTTTCAACGTCATCCTTCGGGAACATGTAGGCAAGATCAATACTCAGGTTTACCTGTCTCACCGCCAGAGTATACCTGAAATAAGGTCTTTTGCCCTCATAGACTTCTTCCCGGGTTGCAATGCCCAATGAAAAAAGATCTTCCAGAAAATCCTGCGCTGTCTTTATATGAATATTCAGTCTTGAGGCAGCCTCCGAAGCCGAGATATTCCTGTATGTTGCCAGCAATGCGAAGAATTCTTCAGCATAGTCTTTTGATAAACATGACCCTAGTTTTGCTGCCTGTGTAAAGTCCATCTGCGTTATATTATACTGCACTTGTTAACCATGTAAATACTGAACACCCTGCCGCCTGTCCGGATGCAGGCGCGGCTCATGGAAATTAATCCCCCACCGCTGTCAAAATAAACAGTATTCTTATCATGGTCAGGATTTATTGTTGACACTTACCTGGCTGACTTCAGCTCTGTGACAATCCGTTGCTCCAGCCCTGATTTGTAATAATCCAGAAACCTTGAAAAAATGTCTGCCAGCGAAGCACATAGTTTGTCAAAGCTGAGTTTTTCGCGGTAGTCACCGTAATCCTTATCCGCCACCTTCACAGTCATGCTGCCGTCATACCCTATAATGACATGACTCACCTCTCTCCCTTCGTTGATTACTACCAGACTTTTATTCATCGAAAAGGAGAGACAGACATAGGTTTCATAATAAAATACCCTTACTATGTAATTCCCCTGCAGAAACCTTGTAAAGCCAAGCAATTCATCTTTTGTGCACTCGACCCTCCCTCCGGAAAAAGGCCGCTCGGTATAACCGTTATCAGTCTGATTGATTCTTTCAGAAGCAAGACGAAACAACTTTCTTGAATTCAATTCGAACTTCTCATGACTGTAAAACGAGTTCCAGTTTATCAGTACAAACAATATTATCATGATGAAGCATATAAAATATGTATACTTCATAATCTCCGGAGTGTCATGGTGCGGAAAAATGAATGCTACCTGGGCCGTGGTAATACATACCAGAAACCCCAGTACCGGGTATATCCAGTTACGGTATCTGAACCATTGCACTACGCCCAGAACCAGAAACATCAGTGCAACCAGGATAATTGTTATATATGGCCCTCCGGTGATCTCTATGCCTTCTTGCCTGAGCATGCGCCGTAATACATATTCCAGCAGTAGTAAAATGTATGATGAGAATATCCCTATCGGGTAAAACCATCCCATCGAAATCCTGATCTTTGATTTGTAAGCCATGATTATCTGTTATTTACATACTTCATTATTTTTAAACTTTACGAAGTTACAACTTTTATATAATACGAGTCAAGTTTTTAAGCAATTTTTTTTATTTAAGGATTTTACAGATTCCCGATAATCACATTAACATCAACAAATCATTCGGTAACACCATGTTTTACGGCAGATAGTCAAAAACTTTTTTCTTAAAAAGGAATTAATGGTTATTTTTATTCATCATGACAGTGACCAAAGGCCCGGAATCTCCTGATGTGTGTTTGATTGGCGTCACTGTCAAAGTATCGTACACAAATCGGACCATATGAAAAATTTGTATTTTTTACTCCTTCTGTCTTTTTGTCTCATTAATCCTCTCTCTCTTCATGCCCAGAAAACCTACAAGGCTGTCTGCGACAAGAGTGACGGAAAAGTCAAGATCGTTGAAAGTGAAGAGCGTTCACCCGACCTGGTTCCGCTAAAAGGGGGCTTCCCGTTTTACCAGGTAGCAGAGAACTGGGTAAAGGAAAACTACCCTGATGGCAAATGTGACCCGGCACGTGCGGCAACTCAGAACCAGGCCACAGCCAATGCAATGGTCCAGGCAGCCACACCTGTCCAGAACCAGCCGGCTAAACAGAATGCCAGCCCGGGTAACTTCTTAGGCACAAAGGCCGTTCCCACACCTGCGGCTAAGCCGGCATTCAGGTACCGGAACACATCCATGTTCATCTCGTTTCTTTTTTCAGACCTGGGCAAGGTATATGGTACTGACCCGCCTCTTATACCTGGCATAGGGATTGGTATCGACCAGGTTTTCGGCACAAAATTCTACGGAGGGACGGGCCTGCATCTGAATACACTGATTGGAAAGACCGACGACGGTGCCGGGGTCAGTTCATTCTACAGCGTACGCATACCGTTGCTTGCCGGATACCGCCAGGTGACGGGCCAACGTTACTGGGGCGTGGAAATGGGGATTGCCGCCAACACCAGCCTCAAGCCACTGGCATCAGACTCGGATATGGGAGGAGAGACAGCAGCGGGTTATTCGGCCAACTTCATGACAAGGGTGAAAACGGGAAAACAGAACACAGCTTTCGAACTCGGCGTCGACGCCTGGATCAATGACATCCTCTCTTCAGAAGAGGGTTATAACATGATAGTTCTGGTTGTGGGTTACAGGTTCGCTTTCTGAATTAACTGTCATGAAACTACAGGGTACTATCCTCCGGGCAATTATAATTGCATTCCTGCTTCACATATTCGGTACAGTTGATACTGAAGCACAGTCGCGTAAGGCAGCCTACCTGAACCTCACTGACGAACAGAAGGAAGATCTTGATGATGCCCTGTCAACATCACAGTCGATGGTGAAAGAATCACAGGAGAAGCTCACCGAGATGCTGAATCACTGGGGAACCCTAAAAAAGAACTTTCACCGCCTTCCCGTTCAGCTGCAGAATGCGATCAATGATGCTGAGAAAGCCGGTTTTACCGCCAAGGTCAACTACACACTGGGGAAGCTGAAGCAGTTCGAGGGCGGGCTGAAAGACGTTATGGACGCCAAGGATGACATTGAGAAGGCCATAGATTTTTATGAACGATATGCGCCTGACGACCAGAACCCTTTCCGGTCCCTGGAGGTGATGAGCAATTTCTTCGAGGACGTTGAAAAGCTTCTTCCCGACGAACAGGAATATGAAGCAATAAAGGCCCCGGTAACCTTTATGATACGCACCGGAATAAGATATTTCAAGGAGGGAATAGACCTGGCCCTGGGAGGACTTAGAAACATACAGAAGCAGATAAGTGAGAGGTCTGCCAACTGTATAGGTTTTGGCGGAGGTGATGGCATAGCTAATCGTTATGATCCGAAACGGAAGGCTTATGTGGACCTCGGAATTGGACAGACGATATGCTATTCCGGGGTACGGCCTGTCGGTGGAGAGATATGGAGCAATATCTCCGGTGATGTGACTTTAATATGGAGCTCAGGCAAGTGGACGAGGTTGCAGGGCGGGTTCGGACTGGCAGCGGAGATATTCTCAAACTGGAGACTGGCTCACGAATCAGTGATAACAGCCGACGAAATGATACGCTGGTGCAACACCTACCAGAGACTATACCTGGAATCACGCGACTGGGGCAGCAAAGAGTTCGGCAGGCTCGGAGCCATGGATAACTGCCGCGAGGAACTGCTTCAGAGGCGTAACCGCTATAATGACTGGATGACACTTATGGAGTCGGTCAATGCTGACAGGGAGCTCTTTGTTGCCAGGTATGCTTTTAATGTTGGCAACATAAGGGAAATAACCGGGACACTGACCGGGATAATGTATGAAAACGTACTTTTCAGCGGTCGGGTAAGAGACCAGGAGGGGCAAAATATATCAGGCGCATCCGTATCAATAAGCCTATCCGGGAATTCCCGGTCAGACATGACAACCGGTGGTCAGTTCACGGTAATGATCGAGACGGGCCGGCCGGACTGGAATAACACCCCGGTCGACATTACTGTCATTGCGGCCGGGTTCCCTGAATTCAAAGACCATACGGTTTTGTATTCTCAGTGTATGGATCTAGGAGTCCTCCGGCTGAAGGGGGATGACCTGGACGGCACCGGTCAGGGTCACGACTGTGGTGTTAATGAGTATTATGATCCGGTGAGGGAGGAATGCATATGTAATGATGGGTATGTGAGAAATGCCCGGGGAGTATGTGTCGAGGAGAACGTAGCACAGGTCACGCCCGATTGTACTGCCCCCAATGAAGAGCTTGTCTGGAACAATGCCCTCGGATTATATGTATGTGCCTGCAAAGCCGGATATGTGCGTGACCCGAACACTGGCCGTTGTAACCCGGACATTCAGCAGTTGCTCAGCAACTCTGACTGTTCGGCCTATCCGAACACCCATCCGGTATGGGACAATGAGAGGAATGAAGTGTTCTGCGACTGTCTTCCGGGTTATTCCTGGAAGCCCGACTACTCCGGTTGTGAGGAGACAGGCAAGCTGCTTGCATCACAGGCCGACTGCTCGGGATATCCCAACACTCATCCGGTATGGGATGACGTCAACAAGATAGTGATCTGTGATTGCCTGCCTGGCTATGTGTGGGACCAGAACTACACCCAGTGTTACCCTGAGTCACTGGCCCATCTTAATGCTATCAACTGTGGCGCTCTCCCCAATACCATGCCGGTCTGGGATCCGGTCCGGCAGGAGGCTTACTGTGACTGTCTTCCCGGCTACAAGTGGAGGGACGATTTCAGCGGCTGCGACCAGGTTACCGCTACACAGATACAGCATGCAGACTGCTCGCATATCCCGAATGCTTATCCTGTCTATGATGCCGCAAATGACATAATGGTATGCGACTGTATGCCCGGTTTCGTATGGAACTCCGGTTACACAGCATGCGTGCCTGAGAAAAAGAGGCCTGTAATAGACATGAATACCCTTGCCGGGTTTATGGAGATTATCTCAGGTGCAATAACAGGTAATGTGCCAGGGGCAATGCCTTCCGGCAATACTCCGGCCAACCAGCAACCGGCAGTGGTTCACCAGAGCCGCTGCAACGACACACAGAAGGCAGGAGGCGACGCACCCGAAGTGCACCGGATAGATCTCGGGATGACAAGCGGAGTCTTCAGGTTTGACTACCAGACCTTCGATGTAAAAGACCAGATAATCATCTCCCAGGGCGGCAGGACAATTTTCAATTCAGGTTGTGTCGGTGAAAGCCGCTCCGTACAGGTTCAGTTCAGCGGTTTTACCTCCGTTATCGAAGTAAGAGTCAATCCTAACTGTTCCGGATCGAGCGGTACAGCGTGGAATTTCACTGTACACTGCCCGGGCTATTAAAGTAAAAGCTAAAATAAATTCTAACTGCCTGTATCTCTAAATGCTGTATGGTAATAACCCGGTTACATTCAAGACCGGCTGATATCATTGCAGAAAAAGCCCTTTCCTTTTGAGCATGGATTAATGCTCAATTTAATATCTTTACAGACCCTGATCTGAAATTTGTACTAAAATGCGTAACCAGGCTTTTAAGCTTACTGACGGCGTGGTGACAATAAGAAAGCTCAGACCGTCCGACAGGGATCGTATGGCTGAGATAGCGAATAACAAAAAAGTCGCCGACAACCTGAGGGATGCCTTTCCTCATCCGTATTCAGTGGCTGATGCAGAACGATTCATTGCAATGTGCAGAAAGCATAAACCGGCACAGGTCTTTGCAATAGAATTTGAAGGTGAATATGTTGGTAACATCGGACTGCATGTACAGGATGACGTCTATCGTAAAACCGCCGAACTCGGGTACTTCATCGGGGAACCGTACTGGAACAGGGGTATTACTACCCGTGCAGTAAATCTTATCTGCGAATACGGCTTCAGAGAGCTCGACATCATCAAAATATTTTCAGGAGTATTTGAGTATAACATACCGTCGCAGAAGGTGCTTGAAAAATGCGGGTTTGTAAGAGAAGCTGTCCTGAAAGACTCGGTACTCAAGAATGAAAAGATATGGGATGAACACAGGTATGCCAGATTTAAGAACAGGCATGAATAACAGGGAGTGGAACAGGATTCTCCCGGGGAAATGCAGACGGAAATTTGTGCTTTCATCTCTCGCTGCCGGCCCATGGAAGGAAGAATTCCTGGCCAACCTGATGGAAACTTATTGTTCTGATATCAGACATTATGCCAGCCTTTAAACAATGACTGCATTAACCAAATCATACAATGATCTGAAAATCATACATTATTATGGGTAGATATTTTTTTAAGCTTCTTTTCATTCTTCTGATTGCCGGCGCCCTTATCACCTGTGTTGATCCTTTTTATCCCAGGCTGAAAAAATTCGAATCATGGCTGGTTGTGGATGCCCTTCTTACTGATGACAATACTTCAAATTATGTGATGCTTACACGTTCCAGGGAAAGCATTGAGGAAGACCCGCAAAAGGTCACCGGGGCGACGGTAGTAATAAGTGATGACCTTGACAACAGCACTACCCTGACAGAAAGGCATCCAGGTGAATACCGTACCGACAGCCTCACATTCAGGGGCTCTGCCGGCAGAACCTACACTTTGTCTATCAGTACCAGAGAAGGAGATGTCTACATATCGGACCCATGTACTATGTATCCCGTACCAGACATTGACAGTATTTATTTCATCAAAGATCAGGTCCTGTCTGAAAAAACCGGCGAGACCCTTCAGGGCGTTAGAATTTATATTGACTCCAAAGGTGAAGGTACAAGTAACTTTTACCGCTGGACATATGACGAATGGTGGAAATTCAATGCTCCTGACCCGCAAACATTTGAATATATAAATGACACCACAATATATGAGCTGGCTGAGCTGAGACAGACCTGCTGGGCGCACAAAAAATCTGATGTGATCGATATCCGGGTATCACGCGAGGATGATGAGAGCGGATTCATCAAAAAGCCTGTCCTTTTTGTCGATACCTATACCACCGACCGGTTTCTGATCCAATATTGCATTGACGTGTGCCAGTTATCTCTTTCTCAACAGGAATATGAATTCTGGAATCTCATGGTGCAGTTGAATGAAAGCGGTGGCGATATATTTGACAAACAGCCCTTTCAACCTTTCAGTAACATAAGAAGCATCAGTAACTCTGATGAGCAGGTCCTGGGTTACTTCCAGGTCTCAGGAGCAAAGCATATTAGAAAATATATTACCGTCAGGGAAATAATTGACCTTGACCTCCCGCTGTATGTATATGAATGTGAGAGGATTGAAAGGGGGCCTGTTGATTATCCCGAAATTAAAATCACTTTCAACCAGATATATAAATCATTCCTAAATTCCGGATTCTCGTTTATAAAGCCAACCTTTGATGCTGACGGGAGACTTCTCAGGTTCGTATTTGTACGACCTTTTTGCGCAAACTGCACTGTAAACGGAAGCCTGACAAAGCCCTACTTCTGGGTTGACATTGAATAAACTGAAAAACTCTGATAATGATGGATATCGGAGCTTTTGCATAACTTAATGGATGACCCGGAGAGTTCGTGGTCCCGGAAAGGTGAATCTGCCAATAAGAAATCGGATTTCCTCTTTTTTGGTTGAAAGGATGCCTGTTTATCCTGAATTACAATACTGCGAAAATGTCAGACCGGAAACTATAATATTACCATATCACCAGGTTCACAGGTAATTACTCCCTGCCTCTGGCGACCGGTCGATTATTCAGTTGCAGGGTTATCGATTTTAAGCCTTTCACGCTGGTTTGCCACCTGGTATCCTATCTGGAAGACGAGTTTTGTTATCTGTTCCATTTTATCATAATCAATCTTGTCACCGTCATCTGTTTTCTGGTGCAGGTCTGCATGTATGCCGGTATTAAACATTACTGCAGGAACGCCCCCGGCCCAGAAGCTTTCATGGTCACTCCCCCCTAATTCAATATCCTCTCCCATATCAATCACCCTCATACCTGTCTTTTCGGCAGATACGGAGATAATCTTCATCAGTTCAGAACTCTCATGCCTGGTATACATCATTACTTCACCCGGACCGGTAACATTCATCTTCATCCCTAAAAAATTTCCTGTATCTGCAGGTGTCTTTGTTCGGCCGATCATATCAAGATTGATATCCAGAACGGTGTTTTCGAGAGGGAATAATGGATTATTTACATAATAATCTGACCCGATCAGCCCTTTTTCCTCGCCGTTAACCCATAAGAAGATTATTGATCTCAGGGGTCTCTCTTTAAGACTCATAAATGCCTTTGCTGTTTCCAGGAGTCCTATTGATCCGGATGCATTGTC
>QKGI01000061.1 GCA_003250475.1 Bacteroidota bacterium
AAAAAAAGCCTGCCGGACAGGAAAATAAAGTACGGGATAGGGCGCACCGGGAAATAAAAAACTGCCGGTGTACTGCCCTGACCCTGTTAAAGCTTCTTAAGCTGTAACCCTGCCTTTTATTCCCTCTTCAACGTATGTACCGGGTTGGTGCCGGCAGCCCTCACTGATACCAGGCTGGTGGTAATGAGCGCTATCACAAGGGTGATTACCAGGGAGACCAGGAAAGGCACGAGCGTTGCTGCAACGAAGGGTCTGAACCCGAAGTCCATCCGGTAAGCAAAACCCTGCAGCCACTTGTCCATGAAATAGTATGCAACAGGCCACGAGATGAGGTTGGATATAAGGACCAGCACCAGGAAGTCCTTGTTCAGCAGCCATACAACCTGCTTCACGCCGGCACCCATGATCTTACGTATACCTATCTCCTTGGAGCGCTGCTCGGTGACATAGGAGGTCAGTCCCAGCAGCCCGAGACAGGCAATGAAGATAGTCAGTATAGAGAAAATGTTGAAGAGTGAGTTCAGCTTGTTCTCGGCAGTATACATCTCATCAAGCTTGTCGGAGAAGAAGAAATAGTTGAAAGGCAGGTTATTGCCCAGGTCAGCCATGGTCTTCGACACAAAATCGACTGTTGCCGGTATGTTATCACCGGCGATCCTGATATAAAAGTTTGTGTTGGGATTCCGGCTGACAACAAAAATGAAAGGTTCTATTTTGTTATGTATGGACGAAAAATGGAAGTCTTTCACCACACCTATCACCTCACCGTCCCTGTTTGCCCGTCCTGTGTTGGGGTTTATGCCGAACCTCACCTTCTTCCCCAGGGGGTTATCGCCCCAGCCGAAGGCTTTGACAGCTTCCTCGTTAACGATAAACGAGCCTGTCAGGTCGGCAGGTCTCTCCCTGTCGAAGTTTCTTCCCTCCGCCAGCTCTATCCCCATGACATCGATGAACTCATGGTCAACAACGGAGAAGCTGGTTGCCAGCTCCACCATCCCTTCCTCTTTCTCGATCTGAAACACCACCTTGCTTGCCATAAGCGGCGGCACAAGCTGTGACGAAGCCACACCCAGTATGGCAGGGTTCTCCTTAAGCTCATTCTTGAAAGCCTGGAGCTGGTTGTTTATGAAAGCAGTATCTCTCATGGGGATGATCATCACATTCTCCTTGTTGAGTCCCAGGTCTTTGTGACGTATAAACCCCTGCTGGCGCGACACCACAATGGTGCATATTATCAGCGCCCCTGCCACGGCAAACTGAAAGACCACCAGTATCTTCCTCATCAGTCCCTTTCCCTGGTTAGGGTTGACGTTGCTTTTCAGAACCTCCACGGGGAGAAACGAGGAGAGGTAGAATGACGGGTAGCTTCCCGATACCAGCCCGACGAAGAGTGTGATGGCTATCACCATCAGCAGCGTCACCGGGCGGAATAGCTCGCCGAGGGAGATGACCTTGCCGGTGAGAGAGTTGAAATATGGCAGGCTGACCATCGTTATTGCCAGGGCTATGATGAGGGCCAGTATCACCAGCACCATCGATTCGCTGAGGAACTGGCGGATAAGAGATCCCTTCCCGGCACCGATAACTTTGCGCATTCCCACCTCCTTTGACCTGTTCACCGATCTTGCAGTAGCCATGTTCATGTAGTTGAGGCTCGCGATAAGCAGCATGAAGACACCTACCAGCGAGAAGATGATGATATAACTGAAGTTACCTGCGGGAAGGTCAAACTCAAGGTGTGTGTTGTAATGGACCCTGTCAATGCGGGTGGCCTTCAGGCTGAAGGAGGCATTGATCTGTTTCCCCAGGGAACTCATATACTTATCGTAGAATTCCGGGAACTTGTCAAGAAGGGTCTGTATGTCAGTGTTCTTATGAAGCTTGATATATGCAAATGCAGATATGTTCCAGAATGCCGGTGCTGCACGCGAGTTGAAGTTATCGACCCCAACAAGTTCAACTATTGTTGCCATCGAGAGGAGGCAGTCGAACTTCAGGTGCGAGTTGGAGGGGACATCCCTGATGACACCTGTGACCCTGAAGTTACCGAAGTTGCTGGTCTTAAGCTCCTCGCCAACGGGGTTCTTCTTTCCGAAATACTTTGAGGCAAAACTTTCCGTGATCACTATCGTATTGGGCTCATTCAGAGCCCCGTCAGCCGATCCCAGGATAAAGTCGTAGTCAAAGATGTTAAATACCGTGGAGTCAGTGAAGTAGATATTGTCCTCGAAGAATTTCTGATCACCGTACTCGAAGAGTATGTCATCAAGGCCGAAGCCTGCAAACCGGGTGAAATCCTCTATTTCCGGATACTCATCCCTGAGGGTGGGCGCCATCGGCATCGGGACGAGCCCTGCGACAGTGGCCTTGCCCGAGATATTGAAATCGCTCTCCAGGCGGTAAATCCTATGGTAGTCGGGACTATGCCTGTCGAAAGTGAGCTCATCCCTCACATAGAGCATTATCAGAATAGCACAGGCAATCCCGATAGCCGGGCCGATAACATTCAATATCGAATAGAACCTGTTCTTTAGTATGTTCCTGTAGGCGGTAATAAGGTAGCTTTTGATCATGGTTCAGGTGTTTTGTATATAGACTGTATCTGGTGACGGTTGTCACAGGATTATCTTATGTTTTACAATATGATCTGACAAAAACAGATCCCATGATCAACAAATGTAGGCATCAGATCAACCGAAGTCAATTTTTTCTGCTCACGGCAATATGGTGCTGATGCATCAGGTGCCTGGCTATTGCAGGGGCATACCTGCGATATGACGTCCGGGTGAAGAGACAGAGCTTATTTCGATTTTTTCAGCCGTGAAGTACCTGAATCCGGGAAATACTCCTGATATTGCAGGAGATGTACGGGGATGGTTTTACCTGCGGACGGAAACATGCAGAAGGATAAATAACTGCCAGCAAATAAGACAATGGTGATAAAAGGAATATATACCACGCTTACAAAACCGGTGTTGTCGGTCTCCCGGGTAGTGATATCATGGATAAGGAGGAAGTTGTTCCCAGGATCGTA
>QKGI01000038.1 GCA_003250475.1 Bacteroidota bacterium
GTTTAGTTGTTTAAAGAACTATAATTCAATACGTAGGATTATTGGGATGATACTATAATTAGAAATGAAGTAGCAGCTTCTATCCCTGAGCTGTCTTTTTATTAACACAACATGCCTTCCATGACCGGCGTCGACCTGCAGGTTGATCAGTTTCTGCTGATGGCCGATAAGCGCATTCCGAGTCTCTCCTGAGTAAAACATACTTATAAAAACCTGTTAGAGATGCGGCTGTGTCTAAATGTGAAGGGTGGGGCAGGGGAACCAGGTGCATCGATGTAGATACCGGAAGCGGACTCCGGTATACTATCGTGCCGGACAGAGGTATGGATATCTCCCTCGCCTCTTTCAGGGGCATCAACCTCGTATTTCTCTCCTGCAACGGAGAGACACATCCTTCCTATTATGAATCTGAAAACCTAGGATGGTTTCACACATTTGCAGGAGGCCTGCTTCCCACCCTCGATCCGGGAGAATCAACAGTCAATGATGTTGAGGTGGAGGTGAAAAATATCCTTTAACAATTCTGAAGAGGTCAGCCGTTACAATCACTGAAATATTAAGGATGTGATGACACCTGACAGGCTTATTGAATCCTGACTTTTAATACCACCTTTTTTACCGTACTGTGTCCGGTTACGCTAACACCCGGGCAATGTGCATCCCCGGGAAAGAATACGAAGAAATTCGATTGTGTCGCCATGTTGAAATCACCCTGTGTGACTTTTAAAAACATAACATCCCTGGATTCATTGTAAGGAACAGTAATTTCAGCTTTATCAAACCCGGTTATACCAATCTGTTCTTCACCTGAGATTACATACTGGATGTCGGCATATCTCCTGTGCGCCTCAAACCGGGCAGTTTCAATATCCTTTGTGGTGTATGAATCAACACTCGCATAAAGGTCATTGCCGGCAATCTCATATCTTCCCGGTGACATGTTCTCAAGATCTGCAGTTGCCAGAAATTCAAAAGCCTTATTCCACAACCCGGGATTTTCATTGTACTGCCTGATATATTCTGCTCTGTCAATGGATCCGTCAGGTTTAACTGTTGTTTTTTTTCCGCCGATCACTCTGGTTACCTTGCTTACAGGATTCTTTTCAAACTTCATTGCCTTGCTTTTTTTATTTTTTGCTTCTGCATTCTCAAAACCGTTCTCCATAAACTGTTCATTATTTCCGGAGGCTGCTGCCGGTGATATTACATGATTACCAGGTATCTGTCGCTGGTCGGTACAGCAATTGGCCTCAGAACCGAACCTGGTGACAATGAATATCAGGGGTAAGGTCAGGAGTGGAAATATCATTCGCATTTTTACAGTATTGTTTTATTGACGGGTAATAAACGAAAACATCTTCAGATGTCCATTATTTAAGGGGTTGAAGATAGTGAAAATATATGAGTATTATTATTGTTCTGCCTTTTCTTTTAACCTTCCGTTTACTGTTTCTGACGCCATTACCAGGCCTGGTTTAACAAGACCCGGTTTTATTCCGGAAATTCAACCGGTATGGTACAGGTTCAGGTATTATTGACATAGTTAAAATTATAGTCTAACTTGCAGTTTTGCGCTGCATTTTTGTGAGGAAAATACGGAGTATACTTACGCAACTGGCAGGGTTTGACCGCCATGAACGCAGGGGCACCTACATATTGTCCCTGCTGCTGGTGATCCTTGTTATAGTCAGGCTGGTTGCTTTCAGGCCCGGCAGGGTGCCTGACGTTACAGGCATGGAAGCTACTGCTACCGATGGAGAGCAACCCGTAGCACCGGCGGGGGATGTGCCTCCGGAGCCCCTCTTCTTTGATCCGAACAGCGCACCGTTTGATGAGTTGGTCAGGGCGGGACTGACGGAGAGACAGGCACGCACACTCGTTAACTACCGCAACAGCGGTGCCCGTTTCCGCAAGCCCGGGGATATTGCCAGGGTTTACGGCGTCGATTCGGTTACGGCATCAAGGCTTATTCCTTATATTATCATAAAGGATACCGGCTCCGGAGGCAGGCGTGAGAGAGTATCACTTTCCCGTTCCGGCCCTGCTGAACAGGTGTCAGCCGTGACAGCCGGACAGCAGGCATCTGTGCCTGACAGTTATTCGTCCGGCCTGACGGAAGCGCTTACAGACCTCAACAGCTGTAGTGCGTCAGACCTTGCCGCGCTGCCCGGCATCGGGACTGTTCTCTCAGAGCGTATCGTCAGGTACCGGAGACTACTCGGCGGATTCGTGGACACCCGGCAGCTGGGTGAAGTATATGGACTTGACAGTGCTGTTGCCGGTCTCGTCTCGGCACGTGTCACCCTCACTTATGATTCCGTCAGGCCACTGCTGCTTGACAGCCTGACGTTCGGAGAGCTTGCCCGGCACCCTTATGTCGGGTTTGAGGGTGCCAGGGCCATCACCAGGTACAGGTCCATCGCAGGTCCGCCCGTAACCCTGGGCGATATGGTCAGCTGCGGGGTCCTTACACGCCGGCAGGCTGAGCGGCTGGCGCCTTATGTACGACCCTGTCCGGGCACCACGGGAAATGATTTCGAATTTATTTCATCAAAAGTTTTGAAATGAATTTCATAGGTATTAATTTTGCGGCTCGATTTTAACATAAAGTTCAATTATGATCATTGTACCGGTAAAAGAAGGCGAGAACATTGACAGGGCTCTTAAGAAATTCAAGAGGAAATTCGAGAAGACGGGTGTTATCCGGGAGCTCAGGGCACGTCAGGCTTTTGTCAAACCCTCGGTCCGCCGCAGGGAAGAGATAAAGAAGGCCGTATACGTTCAGCAGCTGCAGCAGGAAGAAGAGTAGTCTTCCGGGCATCTGTACGCCAAATAGCATAAACCAAACAGGGTTCCTTTCATGGAAAAAAAGGAATCGTTCCTTCAATACATCCGTACCGAGAAGCGATATTCACGGAATACCGTCACATCCTACAAGAACGATCTGGATCAGTTTTTTGAATGGCTTGAGCTGAATAACCCGGGCTGTTCGGTTGAATCATTAACATTATCCGACATAAGGGGATGGATGGTCTCTCTTCTTGAGGGAGGGGCTGCCACCGGTACCGTTCACAGGAAGATGTCAGCCCTCAGGGCTTTCTTCCGCTACCTGCGTAAACACGGTATCATCAGCACGGATCCCATGTCCGGGCTGAAGCTTCCCAGGAAGGCAAAGCAGCTGCCTGTTTTTGTTGCCGAGGAGGCTCTTGACAGGTTGCTTGACGAATTCGAATTCGGCAATAATTTTTCAGGTATCCGTGACAGGACTATCGTGGAATTTTTGTATCTTACTGGCATGAGGAGGTCGGAATTGATTAACCTGCGTGATGAGGACGTGGATCTCTTCTCAGGGCAGGTGAGGGTGACGGGTAAACGCGGAAAGCAGAGGGTTATTCCTCTTGCCCCGGGCTTCATTAAATCAGTTGAGAAATACATATCTGCACGGAAAGAGTCGGGTCTTGCCGCGCAATGGTTCTTTGTCACCGGCAGGGGGAACAAAATGTATGACAAGGGTGTTTATAATATAGTGAAAAGATACCTGTCAATGGTGACCACTGTTGAGAAGAAAAGCCCGCACGTACTGAGGCATACATTTGCCACTCACATGCTTAACCACGGTGCCGACCTCAACTCCATCAAGGAGCTGCTGGGTCATGCCAGCCTGTCGGCCACACAGGTATATACCCACAATACGTTTGAACAGTTAAAAAAAGTATATAAACAGGCTCATCCAAGAGCATAATAAACGAACAGGAGGTACTGCCATGAACATTCAGATCCATTCACTCAGGTTTGATGCAGACAAGAAGTTAATTGACTTTGTAACACAGAAGATAAACAAGTTGTCGCTCATAAGTGATGATATTGTTAACGCTGAGGTTTTTCTGAGGTTAGATCATGATGAGGAGAGAGAGAACAAAATCACGGAGATCAAGGTAGAGTATCCCGGGGGGCCGCTTTTTGCGCGCAAGCAAAGCAAAACGTTTGAAGAAGCTACGGACCTGGTTGTTGCTGCCCTTAAGCGGCAGATAGTCAAACAGAAGGATAAGTTACGCGGTGAGTAGGGCTGACATATCAAAAAAACTTCACATAAATTTGAGATTTGAATTTTTAATTTCTACATTTGCAAACCGATTTTTGAGGGTAATTTCTCTGGAATTGGTCGTTCTTTCAAATGCCGATGTAGCTCAGTTGGCCAGAGCAGCTGATTTGTAATCTGCAGGTCGGGGGTTCGAATCCCTTCATCGGCTCATTTTGTGATGAGTATGTATGTCTAACCAGGCATGCTCTGTAAAGTTAAGGGGAGATACCAAAGTGGCCAACTGGGGCAGACTGTAAATCTGTTGTCTGAAGACTTCGTAGGTTCGAATCCTGCTCTCCCCACTCTTACAGTGCCAGCAATAATGCACTCTTTCCCCCTGGGGGCCTGGGTGCCGGTACAAGATATAAGCGGGAGTAGCTCAGTTGGTAGAGCATTAGCCTTCCAAGCTAAGGGCCGCGGATTCGAATTCCGTCTCCCGCTCATTATGCCGATGTAGCTCAGGGGTAGAGCACTTCCTTGGTAAGGAAGGGGTCATGAGTTCAACTCTCATCATCGGCTCAAACGATTTTGGATGTAAATTTAAATTAATAAGCTTTTAGTTATGGCAAAAGAAAAATTTGACAGGTCGAAGCCACACGTAAATATCGGTACGATCGGTCACGTCGACCACGGCAAGACCACCTTGACAGCCGCTATTACGATGGTTCTCGCAAAGAAGGGTCTCTCAGAGGTCAGAGACTTTGATTCAATCGATAATGCTCCCGAGGAAAAGGAGAGGGGTATTACGATCAACACCGCTCACGTTGAGTATTCAACTGCGAACCGTCACTATGCACATGTTGACTGTCCGGGTCATGCTGACTATGTTAAGAATATGGTTACCGGTGCAGCCCAGATGGACGGTGCGATCATCGTTGTTGCCGCTACTGACGGCCCGATGCCCCAGACACGCGAGCACATCCTCCTGGCACGTCAGGTTAACGTTCCTAAGATTGTTGTATTCCTTAATAAGGTTGACCTTGTTGATGATGAGGAGCTTATTGACCTCGTTGAGATGGAAGTACGTGACCTTCTGAACTTCTACAAGTTCGACGGTGACAATGCTCCCGTTATCCGCGGTTCGGCCCTCGGCGCCATGAACCATGAGGAGAAGTGGGAAGATAAGGTGATGGAACTGATGGATGCTGTTGATGCATATATTCCTATTCCTCCGCGTGAAAATGAAAAACCTTTCCTGATGCCTGTTGAAGATATCTTCTCGATAACAGGACGCGGTACCGTTGCTACGGGCCGTATTGAAACAGGTATGGTTCACACGGGCGATGAGCTTGAAATAGTTGGTCTCGGTTCAGAGAAGCGCAAGACAGTATGTACCGGTGTTGAGATGTTCCGCAAGATCCTCGATCAGGGTGAAGCCGGTGACAACGTCGGTCTTCTGCTCCGTGGCGTTGACAAGAAAGAGATCAAGAGAGGTCATGTTCTTGCAAAACCCGGTTCAATAACACCGCATACCAAGTTCAAAGCTGAGGTTTACGTACTGAAGAAAGAAGAAGGCGGTCGTCATACACCGTTCCACAACCACTACCGTCCTCAGTTCTATCTCCGTACCCTTGACATCACTGGTGAGATCGCTCTCCCTGAAGGAACAGAGATGGTAATGCCGGGTGACAACGTTACCATAACCGTTGAACTCATCTACCCGGTGGCTATCAATAAGGGTCTCCAGTTCGCTATCCGCGAAGGCGGCCGTACGGTTGGTGCCGGACAGGTTATCGATATTATCGACTAAGACCTTATTAAATATATATATAAGTGGTATCCGTGCACCGGACGGTGTGCGGATACCATCAAAATGTACACGGGTGTAGCTCAGTTGGTAGAGCACTGGTCTCCAAAACCAGGTGTCGGGAGTTCGAGCCTCTCCTCCCGTGCGAAATCGAAAGTCTTGCTATGAAGATAGGAACTTACTTTAAGGAATCATATAACGAACTCATGCACAAGGTAACGTGGCCTACATGGAAAGAACTCCAGTCGAGCGCCACACTGGTGCTTGTCACATCTGTCCTCCTGGCCCTTGTCATCTGGGCTATGGATTTCATCTTTGACAACGCCATGGGTTTTGTGTATGCTCTGTTTTATTAAAAACATAACGGTCACAGATGAGTGAAAACGTTAAGAAATGGTATGTGCTCAGGGCTATAGGCGGCAAGGAGAAGAAGGTAAAGGAGTATCTTGAGAGTGAGATCGTACGCCTTAAGCTGCAGGACTATATCACCCAGGTGCTGATACCGACGGAGAAGGTCTACCAGATCCGGTCAGGCAAGAAAGTGAGCAAGGAGCGCACCTTCTTCCCGGGCTATGTCATCGTTGAGGCAGCCCTTGTCGGTGAGGTTCCGCATGTGCTGCGCAACATACCAAATGTCCTGGGGTTTCTCGGGACACAGTCGGGCGAACCGACACCGATACGGAAGGCAGAAATCAACCGTATCCTCGGCAAAGTGGATGAGCTGGCAGCCAGCGAGGAGGAACTGAATGTTCCTTTCGTGGTGGGCGAGACAGTAAAAGTAATAGACGGGCCCTTCAACAGCTTTTCAGGTGTGATAGAAGAGGTCAACGAAGAAAAACGCAAGCTGAAAGTGATGGTCAAGATCTTCGGACGAAAGACACCGCTTGAGCTTAGCTTCATGCAGGTAGAGAAAGAAAGTTAGGGAATAAAGGAAATTGACAGCCGTGAATTATAATGCTTCCTTAAGCGGCCGTCATGCTCTCGCTATAAACAATGCAAATTTTTAATTATGGCAAAAGAAGTTGCTGGATTAATCAAATTACAGATTAAAGGCGGAGCAGCCAATCCATCTCCACCCGTCGGCCCTGCACTGGGTTCCAAGGGTGTGAATATCATGGAGTTTTGCAAACAGTTCAATGCCCGTACACAGGATAAGGCAGGGAAAGTTATACCGGTGATCATCACCGTGTACAGCGACAAGTCATTTGACTTCGTCACCAAGACCCCTCCCGTGGCAGTCCAGATAATTGAAGCCTCCAAGGCAAAGAAAGGCTCAGCCGAGCCCAACCGCAGCAAGGTGGCATCAATTTCATGGAACCAGGTAAAGACTATTGCAGAGGATAAGATGCAGGACTTAAACTGCTTTACCCTCGAATCCGCGATGAAGATGGTGGCTGGCACAGCCAGAAGTATGGGTATCACCGTTACTGGTGTATTCCCCGGTAAATAACAAATTAAGTGTATAAAAATGGCTAAGCTTACCAAGAATCAGAAGTTTGCTCTCGAAAAAGTCGAGCATGGCAAACTCTATACTTTGTCAGAAGCGGCAGCATTGGTAAAAGATATCACAACTACAAAGTTTGATGCATCGGTTGACATTGATGTCAGGCTGGGAATTGACCCGCGCAAATCGAACCAGATGGTTCGCGGCGTGGTTTCACTCCCTCATGGCACAGGCAAGGAGGTCAGGGTTCTCGCCCTGGTCACCCCTGACAAGGAGGCCGAAGCAAAAGAGGCCGGAGCCGATCATGTGGGGCTTGATGAGTGGATTGAGAAGATCAAAGGCGGCTGGACAGATATTGATGTCATTATTACCATGCCCTCAGTGATGGGTAAGATAGGTCAGTTGGGACGAGTCCTTGGTCCACGTGGTCTTATGCCGAACCCCAAAAGCGGAACGGTGACCATGGAGATCAGCAAGGCTGTAAAAGAGGTAAAGCAGGGCAAGATCGACTTTAAAGTTGATAAAGCCGGTATAGTCCATGCTTCCATCGGAAAAGTATCCTTTGAACCTCATAAGATCGTGGAAAACACAAGGGAATTTCTCTCTGTGATCAACAAACTGAAACCCGCCTCGGCGAAAGGAACATACGTAAGGAGTATCTTCCTCTCAAGCACCATGAGCCCGGGACTGAAGGTTGATCCGAAGAGCCTTGACGTTTAACTGAAAGCATAAACGCAGAGATTATGAGAAAAGAAGAAAAATCCGATATAATTAACAGTCTGGCTGACACTCTCAAGGAGTACAGTCATTTTTACCTGACTGACACTGCACAGCTCAATGCTGCTGACACCAGTAATCTCAGAAGGAAGTGTTTTGAGAACCAGATAAAACTGGTTGTCGTTAAGAACACACTCCTGAGGAGAGCTCTGGAGCAGACAGGCCTTGAGTGCGGAGAACTGTTCCCCGTGCTGAAAGGCTCAACTGCTGTTATGTTCTCGAATAACGGTAACACTCCTGCAAAACTTATCAAGGAGTTCCGTAAATCGCATCCGAAACCACTGATAAAAGGCGCTTATGTAGAACAATCGGTATATGTCGGTGACAACCTCCTTGAGACCCTCGTGGCACTCAAGTCAAGAGAGGAGCTTATCGGCGATATCATCATGCTTCTGCAGTCGCCCGCGAAGAACGTTATCTCCGCGCTGCAGTCAGGCGGTTCAACAATTCACGGTGTTCTGGAAACACTGTCAAACAAATAATCATCATTAGTTAATCAAATTAAAATTCCTATAAAAATGGCAGATCTTAAGAAATTTGCAGAAGAGTTGGTGAACTTAACCGTAAAAGAGGTTAATGAGCTTGCGAAAATATTAAAAGACGAGTATGGCATTGAACCCGCAGCAGCAGCAGTGGCAGTAGCAGCTCCCGCAGCAGGTGGCGACGGCGCTCCGGCAGAAGCCGAGAAGACCTCGTTTGATGTTATCCTCAAGAGTGCAGGCGGCCAGAAGCTTCAGATTGTTAAGCTGGTAAAAGATCTTACCGGCCTTGGTCTGAAAGAAGCAAAAGCTGTCGTTGACGCCGCTCCTTCACCTGTAAAAGAAGGTATTTCGAAGGAAGAGGCTGAGAACATTAAGAAAACATTGGAAGAATCAGGAGCTGAAGTTGAACTTAAATAAGTTATACCTGATTACCGGGTTTACAGGTTTAGTTCCGCCACCAGGCGGAGCTAAGCCTTTTTGTTCATTTTGCATAAGTTCACTTAATCCTACCATAAATGTCCTCAAAAAATATCGAACGCATAAGTTTCGCATCCAAGAAAGATCAGCTTGAATACCCTGACTTTCTTGAGATTCAGTTAAAATCATTTTCCGAGTTTTTCCAACTCGGTACAACACCCGAGAACAGGAGGAAAGAGGGTCTTTATCAGGTCTTCACGGAGAACTTCCCTATTACCGATACCAGGAACAATTTCGTGCTCGAGTTTCTGGATTATTCCATTGACCCGCCCCGTTACACCATTGACGAGTGTATTGAGCGGGGGCTTACCTTCAGCGTACCACTGAAGGCCAAGCTCAAACTATATTGTACCGACCCTGAGCACGAGGATTTTGACACAGTCATCCAGGATGTATACCTGGGTGTGATACCATACATGACCGAACGCGGCACCTTCGTCATCAACGGCGCAGAGAGGGTCGTGGTCTCCCAGCTTCACAGATCACCGGGCGTGTTCTTCGGACAGAGCATCCATGCCAACGGCACAAAGCTCTATTCGGCAAGGATAATACCGTTCAAGGGCTCGTGGATAGAATTCGCCACCGACATCAATAATGTGATGTACGCCTATATCGACAGGAAAAAGAAGCTGCCTGTCACAACACTCCTCAGGGCCATCGGCTTTGAGAGCGACAAAGATATTCTTGAGATTTTCAACCTCGCAGAAGAACACAAGGTCTCCAAGGTTAACATCAAGAAACTCGTGGGCCGCAAACTGGCAGCAAGGGTGCTGCGGACCTGGGTCGAGGACTTCGTTGACGAAGACACCGGTGAGGTTGTCTCCATCGAACGTAATGAAGTGGTACTCGACAGGGAGACGGTTATTGAAAATGAACATGTCGACCTGATAGTTGACTCCGGAGCCAAGTCTATCCTTCTTCACAGGGATGACATGAGCCTCTCGGACTTTGCTATCATCTACAATACTCTGCAGAAAGATCCCTGCAACTCGGAGAAAGAAGCCGTTATTTATATCTACAGGCAGCTGCGTAACGCCGAACCGCCTGATGAAGCAACGGCGCGTGACATCATTGACAAACTCTTCTTCTCAGACAAGAGGTATGACCTCGGTGATGTAGGTCGTTTCCGCATCAACAGGAAGCTGAATCTTGATATCGATATGGGTACCAAGATACTCACCAGGGAGGATATCATTGCCATCATCAGTTACCTGATCGAGCTGATCAACTCGAAGACTGACGTTGACGATATCGACCACCTGAGCAACAGGAGGGTACGTACCGTCGGCGAGCAGCTCTCTGCGCAGTTCAGTGTTGGTCTTGCACGTATGGCAAGAACGATACGTGAGCGCATGAACGTCAGGGATAATGAGGTCTTCACGCCTGTCGACCTGATAAACTCGAAGACTCTTTCTTCGGTCATCAACTCTTTCTTCGGCACCAACCAGCTGTCGCAGTTCATGGACCAGACCAACCCGCTGGCAGAGATGACGCACAAACGCCGTCTCTCAGCCCTGGGGCCCGGCGGTCTGTCGCGCGAACGTGCAGGTTTTGAGGTACGTGACGTGCATTATACGCACTACGGACGTCTGTGCCCAATAGAAACGCCTGAAGGACCGAACATAGGTCTTATCTCGTCACTGTGTGTCTATGCCCGTATCAATGAGCTGGGATTCATCGAGACACCCTACCGTGATGTTGCCGAAGGAAAGGTCAACCTTGACAACAGCGCCGTCAAGTGGCTTACGGCTGAGGACGAGGAGTATCTCACAGTGGCGCAGGCTAATGCCGTACTCAATGAAGACGGCAGCTTTGCAAACCCGAGGGCCAAATCAAGACTCGGTGCCGACTACCCCTTCGAGGAGGTCAACAAGGTACAGATGATGGACGTGGCGCCAAACCAGATAGCATCGATAGCAGCATCGCTGATACCTTTCCTCGAGCATGACGATGCCAACCGTGCACTCATGGGATCAAACATGATGCGCCAGGCTGTGCCGCTGGTGAGGCCTGAGGCCCCGATAGTGGGAACAGGACTGGAGGCACAGGTGATCAAGGATTCGAGGATTCTTATCGTTGCCGAGGGCGACGGTGTTGTCGAATACGTCGATGCCAACGAGATTGTCATCCGTTACAGCCGTACCGACGAGGAGAAGTTCGTGAGCTTTGATGATGACGTCAGGCGTTACCAGCTTCCCAAGTATCATAAGACCAACCAGAACACTACCATCAACCTTATCCCCATAGTAAGAAAGGGAGAGAAGGTGATGAAGGGACAGGTGCTTACCGAAGGGTACGGCACCAAGAACGGTGAGCTGGCACTGGGACGTAACCTGAAGGTGGCGTTCATGCCCTGGAAAGGATATAACTTCGAGGATGC
>QKGI01000080.1 GCA_003250475.1 Bacteroidota bacterium
TTTTTGAAATAACAAATAAAAAGAGTAAAAAAAAGCCTGAAGGTCACAAGGTCTGAAGTCCCAAGGTCAAAGGACTGCAAGACCGCACGACTGCAAGACCGCAAGACAGACCTTCAGACCTCAGACCCTCAGACGGAGCGAAGCGACAGACTGCACGACTGCATGACTGCACGACTGCAAGACAGACCTTCAGACCTCAGACCTTCAGACTTCAGACCTCTAGCCATGGACTCACGCAGCATACTTCATCTTGATCTCGACACCTTCTTTGTCTCGGTGGAGAGGGTGCGTGACAGTCGCCTCAACGGCCGTCCCGTGATCATTGGAGGCAGCTCCGACCGCGGAGTGGTCTCAAGCTGCAGCTATGAGGCGCGCAGCTTTGGGGTCAGCTCGGCCATGCCGATGAAGATGGCACGTGCGATGTGTCCCGGGGCAGTCTTCATCCGCGGAGACATGGATATGTATACAAAGTATTCACAGATGGTCACCGGCATCATTGCTGAAAAGGCTCCGCTCTATGAAAAGGCATCGGTAGATGAGCACTATGTGGATCTTACAGGCATGGAACGCTTCCATGGCTGTGCCCTCTGGTCGCACGAGCTGCGCAAGACGATAATAAATGAGACGGGGTTGCCCATCTCCCTGGGTCTTTCCGTCAACAAGACCGTCTCCAAGATCGCTGCCGGGGAGGCCAAGCCCAACGGAGAGAGAGAGGTGGCGCAGCAGCATGTCATCCCCTTCCTTGATCCTCTGTCCATCAGGAAGATACCCATGATAGGCCAGAAGACCTACCATACGCTTCGCTCGATGGGTATCTCCACAATACATACGCTGCGGAGCATACCGGCCGAGATGCTCGGGTCGCTGATGGGCCAGAATGGTACGGATATATGGAAGAAAGCCAACGGCATTGACAATACGCCTGTGATCAGCTATTCCGAACAGAAGTCGGTTAGCACCGAACACACCTTTGAGCGCGACACTACCGACACTGTAATGCTCAATCAGCTGATAGTGAGCATGACGGAGAAGCTGGCCTATGAGCTGCGCCGCCAGGAGAAGCTGGCATCATGCATCACGGTGCGGATACGCTACTCCGACTTTGACACGCACACGCTGCAGCAGCGGATACCCTACACCGCCTTTGACCATATACTTATCAGCGAGGCGCAGAGCCTCTTCCGGCGGTTATGGCAGAGGCGCATGCTCATCAGGCTCATCGGGGTCAAGGTGAGTGGACTGGTACGTGGGGTACAGCAGCTCAATATGTTCGAGGATACACCGGAGATGATCAGCCTCTATCTGACTATGGACAACCTCAGGAGCCGTTTCGGACGTCATGCCATACGCCGTGCCGCCGGGGTGATGACCGCCGCGGAGCGCAGCGAGCGCGAGCACAGAAAGGCGTCGGAACTCCTCGCCGAGAAGTCGGTGATGGAAGAGAGATTACGGGGATGGAGGTTTTAAGTCGGAAGGTCTGAAGGTCTGATGTCCGAAGGTCTGATGTCCGAAGGTCTGATGTCCAAAGGTCTGAAGTCGGAAGGTCAAAGGACTGCAAGACTGCACGACCGCAAGACAGACCACAGACCTTGAGACCAGAGACCTTCAGACACGAGACCGCACGACAGACCACAGACCTTGAGACCAGAGACCTTCAGACACGAGACCGCAAGACTGTCCCGACCTTACGGTCGGGGATCTCCGCTACGCTCCGACAAGACTGCACGACCGCAAGACAGACCACAGACCTTGAGACCAGAGACCTTCAGACACGAGACCGCAAGACCGCAAGACAACATGTACATAAACAGTCATTCATATTACAGCCTTCGTTACGGCACACTGTCCGTCGAACGCCTTGCTGAGCTCGCCGCGGCTGCCGGCGTGCAGCGTATGGTGCTCACCGATATCAACAACACTACCGGCGTGCCTGATTTCGTGCGTGAATGCCGCAGCCACGGCATCACCCCGGCGGCAGGCATAGAGTTCCGCGATGGCAACAGGCTGCTGTATATCGGAATAGCCCGTAACAACGAGGGTTACCGTGAGCTGAACGAGTTTCTCACGCATCATAACTTCTCCGGCGAGCCGCTCCCTGCGCGTCCTCCCTCCTTCCCCAACGCATATGTCATCTACCCTGCCGGCAATGGACTCACACCGGGCTCCGCAGCCGCCGGCAGTAACGGCATCACGGCCATCAGTACTGCCACACTGCATGACAACGAATACATAGGGATACGTCCAGCCAATGCCGGACGCCTGCTATCCATGAACAGCAATGCCGTCTCCCGGTGCGTTGTTCTTCAGCCCGTCACTATAGGGTCACCTGCCGACTATCCCGTGCACCGCAGCCTGCGTGCCATAGACAACAACATCCTGCTAAGCCGCCTGGAGCCCGGCATGACAGCCCTGCCTGACGAAATGATCACCCCGGAGCAGGAGCTCATCAGTCCCTTCGCCATGTGGCCGCAGGTGGTTGAGAACACACGCAGGCTGCTC
This sequence comes from Bacteroidota bacterium, assembly GCA_003250475.1. GTDB lineage: Bacteria > Bacteroidota > Bacteroidia > Bacteroidales > VadinHA17 > SR-FBR-E99. The sequence goes on from QKGI01000080.1 coordinate 2,500, forward strand.
GGCGACTGCTCGCTGGAGATAGACTTCACCACCCCCAAGAACAAGAAGATCTACTCTGCCAGCAGGTATGACGACAAGCTGCTTCTTGAGAAGCTGGCATGGGACGGCATGAAATACCGCTACGGTACCGGGAACAGGGTGGCGGAAGAGCGTGTGAGACACGAGCTGGAGATCATCGACCGTCTTGGCTTCTCCGCCTACTTCCTCATCACCTGGGACATCATACGCTACTCCATGGCCTGCGGATTCTACCATGTAGGCCGTGGCAGCGGTGCCAATTCTGTTGTTGCTTATTGTCTGAAAATCACCAATGTTGACCCTATTGACCTGAACCTTTACTTCGAGCGTTTCATCAACCCCAGGCGCACCTCGCCCCCCGACTTTGACATAGACTATTCATGGAAGGAGCGTGACACCGTCACCGAATATATCTTCAGGCGTTATGGTCATCGTCACACCGCCCTCCTCGGTACTGTCAACACCTTCAGGGGCAAGTCCATCGTCCGCGAGCTGGGAAAGGTTCACGGGCTGCCGGCAGATGAGATCGACGCCCTGATCAGCAATCCCTCCGCTGAGAGCAACCGCGGTGAGATACAGGATCATATCTTCGGGACAGGCAACAGGATTGCTGACTTCCCCAACCTGCGCAGCATACATGCCGGGGGTGTGCTTATCTCCGAAGAGCCTGTCTGCTGTTATACGGCACTGGACATGCCTCCGAAAGGGTTCCCCACAACACAGTGGGACATGTACACGGCCGAGGAGCTTGGCTATGAAAAGCTTGACATACTGAGCCAGAGAGGCATAGGGCACATCAGGGAGAGCACGGAGATCATACGTGCCAACCGGGGTGTGGATGTGGATGTGCATGCGGTTCAGCAGTTTAAGGATGACCCCCTTGTTAAGGATCACCTGCGCCGCGGCGACGCCAAGGGATGCTTTTACATAGAGAGTCCTTCAATGCGCGGACTCCTGAAGAAGCTGAGATGTGATGATTATCTGACTCTTGTGGCGGCCAGCTCGGTTATACGTCCGGGGGTGGCCCGCTCGGGCATGATGCGTCAGTTCATCTACCGCTTCCATAATCCCGGCCGGTTTGAGTATATCCACCCGGTGATGAAGGATCTCCTCAGTGAGACCTTTGGCGTGATGGTTTACCAGGAGGATGTGCTCAAGGTATGTCATCACTTTGCAGGTCTCGATCTCTCTGATGCCGACACCCTCAGGCGTGCCATGAGCGGCAAATACCGGTCGGGGAAAGAGATGAAGAAGATCACCGGCCGCTTCTTTGAGAACTGCCGTGACAGGGGTTACCCGGAAGAGATAACGAAAGAGGTATGGCGTCAGATAGAGTCGTTTGCCGGGTACTCTTTCTCAAAGGCACACTCAGCCTCCTACGCCGTGGAGAGCTTTCAGAGCCTGTGGCTGAAGGCGCATTACCCCCTGGAGTTCATGGTGGCTGTCATAAATAACTTCGGCGGGTTCTACCGCACCTGGGTCTATGTGCACGAGGCAAAACGTGAGGGTGCCGCCATCGAAGCTCCCTGCATAAACAGGAGTACGTATAAGACAACCATTTACGGTAAGACAATTTTCCTGGGACTGATTCATATCCTCGGGCTTGAAGGCAACCTGGCACGCGGGATAATAGATGAACGTAATAATCATGGTGATTACAAGGGACTTGACGACTTTATCTCACGTATTGGTCCAGGTCTTGAGCAGACTATCATCCTGATACGTACCGGTGTCTTCCGTTTCACAGGCAAGAGCAAGGCCCTGCTCCTGTGGGAGGCTCATATGCTTATCAACAGGGGCAAGAGCGAAACGGCGCGTACGCTCTTTAATCCCGAGCCGAAGAAGTTTGCCATGCCCCCCTTTGACCAGTCAGGGATAGAGGATGCCTATGACGAGATCGAGCTGCTCGGTTTTCCGGTGACACTCACATGGTTTGACATGCTGCAGACGAAGTTCAGGGGAGAGATCACGGCAGCAGGGATGGATGGCGCCATCGGCCGCAAGGTAAGGATGGTCGGTCACCTGGTAACGGTCAAGTACATCAAGACGGTGAAACGTGAATGGATGAATTTCGGGTGTTTTATCGATTGTGATGGAGAGTTCTTTGATACCACCCACTTCCCTCAGTCGCTCGTCAGCTGGCCGTTTCGCGGTAGCGGCACCTACCTGATTCAGGGCAAAATCGTTGATGAATTCGGTCATACCAGCGTGGAAGTCGAAAAAATGGCCAGGCTGCCGGTTCATCCCGACCCAAGGTATTAGCTGTCAACCCTGTTAACCCGGGTTATTCCCTTGACCGATTGTATCTTTTTGATTATACCGTACAGAAAGTTAACGTTCGGGACCAGCAGGTCTATCCTGCCTTCAAACAGTCCGTTGTCCATCCCGTAGGTAAAGTTCTTCACTGAGACACCTTTGTATTCAGCCAGTATCTCGGATATACGTCCCACTATCCCAAGGTTTTCCACTCCTGTCAGCCGTACGGAAGCCAGGAAGCCCCTGGAGGCATCCAGCCTGGTCCACCTGGCTCTCACAACCCTGTATGGGAAGTTGGAGAGCATAAATTCGGCATTGGGACAGGTAGCGCGGTGTATCTTAATGCCCTCAAGCACGGTAACGAAACCGAAAATACGGTCGCCGAAGACCGGGTTACAGCATTTTGCAAGCTTATAGTCGAGTCCTTCAACCTTCTCGTTTATGACAAGATAATCTGCTCCTGCCGCCGTTGTCTCGTCGTGCTGATGTGTTTCGATACTCCTGGCCGGAACCTCTTCAGTCTGTTCCCCTGTTCTCAGAAGGACCTTCTTGGCCTGCAGCAGGTCGATCTCTCCTATTGCTATGCTGAAATAGAGATCCTGTGAGTTCTTAAGTCCGTATTCGTCAAGCAGCTTTACTACCGTAGCGTCACCATATGGTATCTTCCAGTTTTTAAGCCTGCGTGTGAGTATCTCTTTACCTTCGGCTGCCATCCTGAACTTCTCCTCATTCAGTGCCTGCCTGATCTTTGCACGCGCCTTGTTGGTGATGACAAACGACAGCCAGTCGCGTTTCGGCGATTGTTTTGAGGAGGTAATTACTGACACATGATCGCCGTTCTCCAGTTTATATTTGAGCTGAACATTACGACCATTTACCGTACCACCGATGCATTTCGAGCCCACCTCGGTATGAATATCAAAGGCAAAGTCGAGCAGTGAGGCGCCTGCCGGCAGTTGCCGTACCTCGCCTTTTGGGGTGAAAACAAAGACCTCATCGGAGTAGAGGCCCGGTCTTATCTCCCCCAGGAAGTCGTTTCCATCCTTATCGACTGTGCCCAGCACCTCGCGCATCTGTGACATCCATGCGTCAAGTCCTCCCTCCCCTCTTATCCCTTTATAGCGGAAATGCGCCGCCAGTCCCTTCTCTGCTATCTCATTCATACGGGTAGTGCGTATCTGTACCTCCACCCACTTCCCTGCGGGAGTGACAACGGTGGTATGGAGCGACTCGTAACCGTTTGTCTTGGGCAACGAGATCCAGTCGCGCATCCTGCTCGGATCCGGCTGGTAGAAGTCGGTCACCACCGAATAGACCTGCCAGCAGGTTGACTTCTCAAGGTCGGGCTCAGTGTCTATAATAATACGGATGGCAAAGATGTCATACACCTCATCAAAGGCGACTCCCTGCCGTTTCATCTTCTGCCAGATGGAGTGTATCGATTTCGTGCGGCTCTTAAGCTCGTATTTTATCCCCATGGCATCCAGCTTCTCCATCACCGGGGCTGAGAATTCCCTGATAAGCCTGTTCCTTGAGGTGGTGGTCTGCTTCAGTCTCGATTCAATCTCCACATACTCCTCGGGCTCCATCAACTGCATGGCAAGATCTTCCATCTCGGACTTGATATTATAGTATCCGAGCCTGTGGGCCAGCGGTGCAAAAAGAAAGTAGGTCTCCGACGCTACCGGCAGCCGCTCGTTCTCCGGGAGGGTGTTAAGCCGGCGCATCACCATCAGCCTCTCAGCCAGTGCGATGAGAACGACCCTTCCGTCGTCTGCCAGAGTCAGCAGCAGCTTACGGAAGTTCTCGGCCTGGCCTGTGAAGTCCCTCCCTTTAAGGGCTGTCACCCTTGCCAGACCCTTGATCACCTCCTTGACAGAGGGGTCATTCAGGTTGTCGATCATATCCCAGCCGTCTGTTCCCTCCTTTATCCCTGAAAGAAGGGCACTGATCACTGCAGGAAGCGAGAGGCCTATCTCAGCGGCAGTAACCCTGGCCAGCTCCATATGGTAGAGCGCCAGCGGCTCTCCGAGAAATGACTCGCCTGACGGATAGGAGCTCATCGCTATATCCGTTGCCTGGCTGAACAAGCGGCGCTCCTGTTCTGTGACAGGTACCGGCATGCTCATAAGCACCAGACGCTGTCTGTTGCGTATCTGTACTGGTAGATCGGCCATCCTGATTATTTAAGGGGTGAATCGGGCTCCCTCTTCATCTCGAGATAATATACGTAGTCAACTACCGACGGAATGATCCTCTGCAACAGCGCCGTAAACCTGCCTGTCCAGGTCATGATCTTGTTCCTTTTCTTCTTACGTATACCCTTGAGTATCCATTTTGCAACAAACTCGGGAGACATCATCTTCTTCTCTTCCCTGGGAGAGTTGCCCTGTTCGGTGCCGTCAGCCGTCAAGGCGTGCTTACGTACCTCGGAGGAGGTAAATCCCGGGGCAATGATCATGACATGCAGCTTCTTCCTGAGGTTCTCTATCCTTACTGTTTCAAGGAAACCGTGGATGGCGAACTTTGAAGCTGAGTATCCGGTCCGGCCCGGCAGACCGTGGAAGCCTGCTGTTGAGGATACTCCTACTATGGAGCCGCTGTTACTGACGATATAGGGAAGCGCATACTTGGTACAATAGACGGTACCCCAGAAGTTAACATCCATAAGACGCTTTAAGACTGTGATTTTCACATCATCAAATAAAGCTCTCATAGAGATTCCGGCATTATTTATAAGGATATGTATGGTGCCGAATCTTTCAATAGTTTTTTCTATCAGTCTCCGGCAGTCGTCCTCTACGGCAACGTCGGTGACGCAGGAGAGTGCCTCTGCTCCCATCAGAGTAATCTCCTCTTCGAGGGCGGACATTTTGTCTGCAGAGCGTGCGGCCAGAACGACCTTGCTGCCATGGCGGGCAAACTCAAGAGCTGCAGCCCGTCCGATACCGGAGGAGGCACCGGTGATAATCACCACTTTATCTTTGAAGATATCGTGTTTCATTTTATCTTAGATGGATTATAAATATAATCAGATTTTGCCCTTATCTGAGGTAACAGATGATTTTTTGTGATTTTAAGTAAAAGTCGCAGATTTTTCTTTGAAAGGAATATTTTTTGCAGTACATTTGCACACTCAAAAAAAAGACTGATTCAGTAGCTCAGCTGGTAGAGCACATCCCTTTTAAGGATGGGGTCCTGGGTTCGAGCCCCAGCTGGATCACGGCAGGCAGCCTAAGGCTGCCTTTTTGTTTTGCGTTGCCCGAACCTCCTGCGCTGCAGTTCTTCTGCCCCTTATTGTCTGTTTCGCAACAGGAGGCATCTCAGATACAGAAAGAGACGCCTTGCCTGGCGTCTCTTTCCATATAATGGGGCTACATTGTCCGTTACTTCGATAGTACCGGAATCTGCCTGCTTATTGATTCTTCGAGCGAGATAAGTGTTTCAGTTCTCATCACACCGGTAATTGCCTGGATCTTTTCCGTCAGCACCTCCCGGAGATGCTCATTATCATGAGTATAGACCTTGATGAAAAGTGAATAGTTGCCTGTGGTGTAGTGGCACTCGATAACTTCAGGGATATCCTTCAGTTTACTTATAGCCTCCTTGTATTTACCGGGATTGTCAAGGTAGAGCCCGATATAAGCACAGGTCCTGAACCCGACCATGATAGGGTCCACTTTGAATTCAGATCCCCTTATCACACCAATGCGAATAAGCCTCTGGACCCTCTGGTGGATTGCCGCTCCGGAAACGTTGCAGTCGCGTGCCACCTCAAGATAAGGTATCCTGGCATTCTTGGTGATGATGTCCAGGATCTTTCTGTCCAGATTGTCAATTTGCAAATTTTCTGCCATGATTACTATCTATAATTTAGTTATTGATAAATTTTCCGCAATAAGATTTACAAATTTAAAGCAAACCGGACTTAAAACCTATTTATTGCGCCGATAATTCTGCTGACAGAATCAAAATCTTTTTCAGCCAGGAAATCAGCGATACCGGTGACTACCTGAGGGGCTGTCCGCGGCTCGATGAAGGTGGCTGTCCCCACCTGTACTGCTGTTGCACCGGCCATAATGAATTCAAGGGCATCCCCGGCATTCATGATTCCGCCCAGGCCGATGACGGGTATCCTGACTGCCCTGGCGGCCTGCCATACCATCCTCAACGCAACAGGCTTGATGGCTGGTCCCGATAAACCACCTGTAACAGTCGAAAGTTTCGGCTTCATGGTCCTGACATCAACAGCCATACCCAGCAGGGTATTTACCAGCGATACCGCATCAGCTCCCTCCTCTTCGGATATACGTGCAAACTCAGTTATATCGGTAACGTTAGGAGACAGCTTGACTATCAGTATCTTCTTATATACTTTCCGCACAGCTGCAATGACCTCCCTGGCGGAGGCCGGGTTGGTACCGAAGATCATTCCGCCCTGCTTAACGTTTGGACATGATATGTTAAGTTCGATGGCCGGGATGGATTCAAGGTTGTCAATACGGCGTGAAAGCTCAGTATAATCATCTACGGAGTTGCCATTCACATTGACAATCACATGAGTGTCGTATCTGGCCAGCAGCGGATAAATATGCTTTTCAAAGTAATCTATCCCTTTGTTCTGCAGTCCCACAGCATTAAGCATTCCGGAGGCTGTCTCGGCCATCCTGGGGTATGCATTGCCCTCTCGCGGTTCAAGGGTAGTGCCCTTGACAATGATGCCACCCAGCTGCGACATATCTATAAAGTCTTCGAGCTCGGCACCGTAGCCGCAGGTGCCTGATGCCAGGATAACCGGGTTGCGGAACTCCAGGGATCCTATCTTTATTCTGAGGTCTGCCATTTAAGGTCGTTTATGTTGAAAACCGGACCGTCAGTGCAGGAACACAGGTTACCGGCGTTTGTAGGTACGATACAGCAAAGACATATCCCCATGCCGCAGGCCATGAGGTTCTCCAGCGATACTTCGCATGCTATGTTTCTCTCGCGACACGAGGCTGCAACAGCCTTCATCATGGGTTCAGGGCCACAGCAATAGACCCTGTCCCAGTCGTTTTCCCTGAATACCGGCAGGTCAGTGACAAAACCCTTATGCCCCTCGGAGCCGTCTTCAGTGGCAAGATGGACAGTACCCAGCTTTCTGAACTCATTGTGTTCCAGTATCCTTGAGCGGTTCCGGAATCCCAGTGCAAACTGTGGTTCAACCCCGGATTCGCTTATTTTTCTTCCCAGGTACAGCAACGGAGCCATACCGCAACCACCGCCCGTAAGAAGGACTCTCTGCCCTTTTGAAGGAAGAGTGAATGAGTTACCCAGTGGAAAGAGCAGATTTATTTTATCCACACCCGGAACGAGCCTTGAGAGACGTTCAGTGCCGGGACCCGCTATCTGAACAAGAAGAGATATTGTGTTGGAAGTCCTGTCTACGTCATGAATTGAAAGGGGACGGCGCAGGAAGGTAGAGGGACTCTCCGTCACCAGCGCCTGAACAAACTGTCCGGGCAAAATCTCCGGCAGGACTCCGGCAGAGGTGGCTTCTATTACGAAAAAGCTCTCCGCAAGCCTCCTGTTACCGGTAACAACAAGATCTTCAATCCGTTTTTTCATAAGGATTCCTTTGCCTGCAAAAATAGACAATTTGCACGGATTCTGTCAGGAAGGACGGTATTCAGTAAAAGTTTTGTCTGAATAGACAAGCAATACCCTTATCAGCGTCTTATTTTCATCCTCCAGATCACCCCTGTCCTTAATTTCAGCTTTTAAAGAGGTTTGCGGGCTCTCTGGCGCCTCCTGGATGTCTTCTGGTAACTCTGGCTGTTCCTCAGGTACCGTCTCCCCTGAGACGGTATTTAGCGGCTCATTTTCAAACAGGGAAGGCTGGGAGGCGAACTTATACATCGGTGCACGCCCGAACAACAGCCATTCGGCTGAGAGTGCCGGATACCTGTGCAACATCTTCATTACAAAGTCCAGGCTTGGATTGTTCCTTCCCGAGAGAATATGCGAAATACCTGACGGCTGTACGCCAATCTCTTCTGCAAGCTGTGCGTAGCTTTTGTTCTCGTTCTGTAAAAATGCAAGGATACGGTCTTTCATATGTAAATGATGTTTTTACAAATGTAAATAATTAATGAATTACACATGTAATTTAAATGACATGACAAATGTAATTAAACGCAGACTCTATAAAAGTTAAGTAAAACAGGCATTGCACCCGTAATAGGATTGAAGGAGGTAAATATTTTCGACATATAATTGAGTTTAGATATATATAAATACTGAATATGAGCTATTTAACAGAGTTATTCCCTCTATATCTAATAAAAACAGCCCGATCTACCTCCAAATACTTCAATATATACTACATATAGATTATGTATATTACTGATATATAGTATATTAAGATATAATAGAATCATGAACAATAATTAATTACACATGTAAATAAACCAGGACTGCATATGTAATGACAAATGTAAATACTGACATCTTTTTATATGTTTACATCTGTAATGCAAGCTTGTTTGCCGGTTTTATGATTACTTTTTTTATTGTATTTAAGTCAAATCCGCCAGGTTTTATCTTAAGTCGCTTAAAACAGGATATT
>QKGI01000076.1 GCA_003250475.1 Bacteroidota bacterium
CGGAAGATATTCAAAGCTGAATCCTACAAAGGGCTTGGTGCCTGGCGGTTACTGACAGCAATAGGGACGGGCTTTGCCCTCTCATCCATCACTGTTGGAGTGATGTTCTCCGTGCTGAACTATCCCATGGCCCGAAGCCTGCTGGTATACGGTATCGGCTGGGCAGTTATCATGACCATCGTGGCCCTGGTAAAGAATATCCAAGACGAAAACAGGTCTTACAGGAATATCATCCTGAGGTGCATCATCTTCTCCATCATCGGGGTCTTGTTTCTCTTATTGCCCGTACACCTTCACTGAACGCCGTTTTAACCGCTGCGTCCCTGTCCCGGCCTGCCGGCGGACAACATGCCGCAACAAAGGTCTGTCACAAACCCCGGCTCCGTCCAAAAAGCCGCCTCTTGCTTTTCGTGACATTTATTTCCTACCTTTAAGGGTAAATCTGAACCATCGACCGGTGAAACAGCTAGTGGTACGCGATAAGGCCCATGAATTTATATTCCGCTTTGCAGGAGGACTGATGCTGCTTGGGGTGGGGCTGCAGCTGTTCATGCAGAGCCCGCGGCGATGGATCTTCTGGCTCAATGCCCTGCTGTTCCTGCTGCTGGCCCTCTTCTTCCTCACCCTGAACTTCGGGGCTCTCATCAACAGGCTGACAGCCGATGCCGGCATACTGACAGTACGATGGAACACCAAAATATTCAGGAAACATGTCCGGATAGATAAGATCACCGGGATAACAGAGGATAAACGCTATATCAGCATCATGACTGACGACGGCAGGAGCATACGCCTGCGGGTGAGGCTGCTCGACCCTGACAAGCGCCGCGCCATACGTAAGTTCCTCATGGAGAACACCGGCTTCTGACGGTGACCCCCGTCCCCGGCAGCCTGTGTCGCCGTAATTTGCTACCTTTATCATAAGCTAATAACACCGGTATGAAACAGCTAGTGCTCAGAAACACAACCTATGAGAGGATATACCAGGCCATAGGCCTCGTCTGCCTCGTGATGGTCATAATAGTATTTATCACCGGCGAGAAGACCGGCTGGCACTTCTGGCTGCAGATATTTGTCCTCCTGCTGCTGGCAGTCATATTCATAAGCCTGAACTTCGGCACGCTGGTCAACAGGCTGACGGCCGAGAAGGGGGAGCTTATCATAAGATGGTACAGCAAACCGGGGAGAGTGACGGTAAGGATAGATGAGATAGAGGGCATCCTGGCCGATGAATCCTATATCCTTATCAGGCTGAAGTCCGGGAGGACCGTCCGCATGCCGACGCACATGCTCGACTTCGACGAGAAACATGCTGTCAGGAAATTCCTGAAAGAGACGACGGGGTTCTGAGAAGCATGCGTATCCTGATGAGTGAGCCACCCGTGAGGATCGTCATGATCCTGATGAGTAAAGGCCGGGAACCGGAGTATGCGCTGTAGGATTAAAGCGGTCAGCAACGTAATCCATACTCCCCCAGAGTAGCTGCATCATATCCTTACCCCGGCCTTTAGCAGTTCATCAGTATCGACAGATGGGTCCTTCCCGGCATCAATCTTCTCTTTAACGAGCCTCGCGGCCCTTCTTGCATCCTTTCTTGTCAGGAAAGGCCTCCTGCCTTCTATGGCAGGGATGTAAGGCTGACAGATAACCACCTTTTTATCCTGAGTGGAAATAGAATAGCCCCAGCCACTCTCCGACCTGAAGGTTGTCAGCCTCGTGTCATCCCTGCCTGTGAAGAAGACAAAAAAACACAGCGCCGCAAGAGATGAGAGCAGCGCTGGAAGGAGGTATTTTTTAATAGTCCGTGTCATATTCCTGGTCGGGAAGGAACTCCCACATATCATCAAAGCGGAAGGTGCTGCTTCTTCCTGTCAGCACGAAGGCCCTGCTGTCAGTATGTATCGTCACCGCACCCGTACGCGATGTGCCCTCGAATGACGAGGTCTCCTCCCACAGGTCCGATGAGGGATAATATTCCCATGTATCGGAACGCAGTGAGCCGCTCTCGCCGCAGGTGATGAAGATCCTGTCACCTATGATCAGGGCCAGGGCGTTGGCACGCGCGATGCTGTAGTCGTCATCATAATCGTCATCGCTCTTGTTCGCTATGGCACGCAGCTCTGTCCATGTGCCACCGGAGGGATCAAACTTCCAGAAGTCGGTAATATAGGAACCGTTATTCACCCCGCAGACGACATATGCATAGTTACCGCTGACAAAGGCGGTGGCGTTGTTCCTCTTCGAGCCTCCGACGCTTACTATCTGCGTCCAGCTGTCACCCGAAGGATCATATTTCCACATATCCTTAAGGAAGTTACCGTCATAGCCTGTACCGAGGTAGCCGTAGCCGGTGATGCCGAAGCTGATGGCCCCTGACCGTGCGCTGCCGGCAAAATCCGCCTTGCGGGTCCAGCTGTTGGCTGACGGGTCATACTGCCAGAAGTCGTTGAGGTAGGTGTCACCGTCGTATCCGGTGCCCACATATCCTTTGTCATCAAGTGCAAAAGCTGTGGCCGTGGTACGTCCCACGCCGGGGAAGTCTGCCTTTTGTGTCCAGTAGTCCTGCTCCGAATTATACTCCCAGAGGTCTGTCAGCCTGTTCTTCCCGTCATAGCCCCCGCATACATATCCTTTGTCGCCTATGCTGAACGCCACGCCGTCACCGCGCGCCACACCGTCAAAATCAGAACTCTTTACCCAGTCGCCGTATACGGTTTCATCATCCTCACATCCTGCTGCGAGTAACGCTAAAGCCATGAAGACCGCTGTTGTTACCTTGTAGTTTTTCATCCGTATATAATTTATTGATGCACTTTATTGTCTGTCACCTGACCAGTTCACCCGGCAAGGCTTATAAAATTTCCTCCGGCGAAAATACCGGGGTGCCGGGGCACTTCAAAAAATAATCTGCCAGACGGCCTTCCCGGGAGGTGAACGGGGCAATACCGGATGCCGGGACTGCAAACCCCCGGTGAAAGGGATTCGCCGGTGGGGCAGCGAGCCCCGCAGCCTGGCAGGGGGCCTT
>QKGI01000003.1 GCA_003250475.1 Bacteroidota bacterium
AACCAGCTCGTTGAAAATACTTTCATTAACAGGTTTGTCGATTTTGAAAAATTAAGAAAGGATCTGGATTCTTTCAGAAAGATACTGGGAGAACTGACCTTCCTGGTGCGCTCGTTCTTCTTTATAATATTTGGTTATTATGCTTCGCTCGAAGGGATATTCTATCCTTCAAACCTGCTGGTGGCTCTTGCTATAACTGTCGTTATTCTGCTGATAAGATGGCTGTTTATCTATTATGTTCTCAGGACCAAAAGTCCGACACTGGTGCTCTTTGCTCCAAGAGGGCTGATAACCATCCTGCTGTTCATAAGTATTCCGGCGGTTTATATGATCCCGGAGATTAATACAGAGGTGATAACACTGGTAATACTGATGACCCTGCTGGCGATGATGCTTGGCAACATTATCTCGCCGGGGGAATCACGTGAGAGGGATGAGTCCCCGGAAACGGCACCGCTGGTTGAGGATCCCGTGCCGGCTACAGGGGATTGACGGTTCACGTCTCCCGCCACTGTGAAAGGCTTAGGTCCTGGCTCTCATGTATTGAACCGGCCACCGGATATCGTCACCGGTCTCTCCTGCTGCCCGCAGGGGGAAGTAAGGATTACGTAGCAGTTCCCGGCCGATGATTATAAGATCTGCCCTGTCGTGGCCGAGGATAGCCTCAGCCTGTGCCGCGGTGGTTATAAGACCCACGGCCCCGGTCAGAACGCCGGCTTGTTTCACAGCCTCGGAGAACGGCACCTGGTATCCGGGAGAGACCGGGATCTTTGCGTTATGAATATTTCCCCCCGAAGAGCAGTCTATCAGATCTACCCCTCTGTCTTTGAGCAGTCCGGCAAGTACAACGCTCTCTTCAGGAGTCCATCCACCCTCAGTCCAGTCGGTGGCTGATATCCTGACAAACAACGGGTGACTGTCAGGCCATACCGACCTGACAGCTTCTGTTACCTCCAGCAATAATCTCGTCCGGTTTTCAAAAGATCCTCCGTACCGGTCGTTGCGGCTGTTACTGAGCGGAGACAGAAACTCATGCAGGAGATAACCATGGGCGCTGTGTATCTCGACTACCTTAAATCCTGCCTCCAGGGCCCTCGCGGCAGCATCCCTGAACGATGAGACCAGCCTGCCAATCTCTTCAGTCCCTGCCATCACCGGCGCTCTGTCGCCCGGAATGAAGGGTATGGCAGAGGGGGCAACGGTCTGCCAGCCGCCGTTATCCAGGTCAAGCTGTCCGCCGCCCTCGTGTGGCAGGGCGCAGGAGGCCTTCCGTCCGGCATGAGCTAGCTGGATGGCGGCCACAGAACCCATGGCATGGATGAAACCGGTTATTCTCCGGAGACCCTCGATATGCTCATCACTCCATAATCCAAGGTCACCGGGACTTATACGGCCCTCCGGCGAGACAGCCGTTGCCTCGGCAATGATGAGTCCTGCACCACCGGCAGCCCTTGAACCAAGGTGCACCAGGTGCCAGTCGTTGGCATACCCGTCTTTTGCCGAATACTGGCACATCGGAGACATGGCTATACGGTTCTTAAGTACCAGCGTCCTGATCTGCAGGGGAGAGAAAAGTCGTGACATGGTTGATATATCTGTATGGTTGTCTGATGCAAATTTGCAAAAAGAGAGAGAAAATAACTACAGCTGTTAACCCGTATGTGCAGGAGCAGTAAGATTGATGCCCTAAGGTGGCCCGGGAAATATGCAGATCATTAATTTACCCGGATTAAGTGGAAATACCGGGGTGAAAAAAGGTACTGGTTTATATAAATGGTTTAAATTTATTATTCTGAACTTCATGTAATTAAGAACCATATTGTTTTGAAGAATAAAATATTTGAAAACAAAGTGGCAATTATTACTGGCGGAGCTTCCGGTATCGGGAAATCTATCTGTCAATATTTAGCTGGCCGGGGTTCATTAGTAATAATCGCTGACATCAATTATATAATGGCCCGGGAAGTGGCTGCATCAATCACATCCGGCGGCGGGAAAGCTAAAGCCATGGCTGTGGATGTGACAGATACAGGAGAGGTTGAATCCCTGATAAAAAGCACCTCCCTGGAATACGGAAGGATAGACTTTTTATTTAACAATGCAGGAATGGCAATCAATGGTGAATTTCAGGACATGAGCCCTGATCACTGGAGACAGATAATACAGGTTAATCTGTGGAGTGTTGTATATGGCTGCATGTATGCTTATCCGTTAATGATGAAACAGGGATACGGACAGATCATTAACACAGCCTCTCTTGCCGGTCTTATTCCCGGGGGACTGTCAACCGGTTATACGGCTACCAAGCATGCAGTAGTCGGGTTCACTCTTAGCCTGAGGGCCGAGGCGCGGCAGTATGGCATAAAAGTCAATGCACTTTGTCCGGGATACATAAGGACCAATATACAGAAAGAGGGTATCGTGATCACAGATTATCTGAGAGCTGAAAAAAACGTCGGTATGGAAGCTGACATGAAATTTCAGACCCCGGATGACTGTGTTGAGAGGATAATGAGAGGTGTGCGGAAAAACAGGGGGATCATCGTAGCGCCGGGGAAACACAGGATCTACTGGTGGATGCACAGGATTTCCCCGGAATTGATACCCAATATGTTCCACAGAGTAATAAAAAAGATGAAAACAAATGCAGGTATTATCCAGGAGACATAACCAGCTTGTCTTTGAAAGCAAAGATCCCGAAATAGGCCGGTATACTGTTAAGAAGCAATCATTTTTCAGACGCATAAGCATAGATACGTTTGATGCCCTGGCGCCCAGCCCCTACATGCTGGCACTGATGGAACTCGACGTAACAGGAGCCAGGAGCAAAATCAGGGAGAGAAAAAGAGGAGGAAGCCACATCTCATTCCAGTCATTTATTGTCAAAGCGATAGCCACTGTTGTGGATGAATTTAAAGAATTGAATTCTGTCATATCAGGTAACCGGCTTTTTATCTTCGACGATGTTGACATAAACATACCCCTGGAATTAAATACTGACGGGGAGAAGTTTCC
>QKGI01000088.1 GCA_003250475.1 Bacteroidota bacterium
GGTAAGGAACTGGCCGTTATGTATGAGCATGAGGTTCTCGTTGGCAAAAGCGGAGAATGTTGTAAATCCGCCGCAAAGCCCCACCATCAGGAATAGTCTCCACTGGGGCGTAAGTAACATGCTCTTGTCGGCAATGCCTGTCAGAAATCCAATCACGAAGCTGCCCGTAATATTAACCAGCAGCGTACCCACCGGTACCGAGTGAAAGCTTATTGTAAGGTTCAGCTGTGACACGAGATATCGTGCCACGCTGCCGATAAATCCACCCGATCCGATGATAAGCAGGTTTTTAATCATGCAGCAAATTTACATCTTTCTCTTCATGATGCTGCAGCGCGGCAGTTAATCTTCGAGCCAGCCGAACTTACCGTTCTCCACGTCCTCGAATGCCTGGTAGATCTCCGTCCTGGTATTCATCACAAAGGGTCCGTGTGCAGCGATAGGTTCATAGATAGGCTCACCGCTGAGTATGAGTGCTGTGGAATCCTCGGCAGCTTCGATGACAAACTGCTCCCCGTCATTACTGAAGAGAACGAAGTGATCGGCGGGTGCCTTGTCTGATCCGTTTATGAGCAGGCTGCCCTCAATGACGAGCAGGGCTGTGTTATAAGATGATATGAATTCGAAATCAGCTGTGGCGCCGGCCTTGAGGCGTGCGTTCATCAGTGAGACAGGTGTGAAGGTGGATGCCGGGCCATGTATGCCCTTGTAAGAACCTGCTATAACCTCAATTGTACCGTTGTTGCCTGGAAGATGATACCTGCCCATCTGATCGTTGGTTATGGGCTGGTATTTCGGAGGCGACATCTTTTTCTTTGCCGGCAGGTTAACCCATAACTGAACCATGTGGAAGTCGCCTCCCCTGCCGGCAAACTCCTTCTCATGATACTCCTTGTGCAGCAAGCCTGAAGCGGCGGTCATCCACTGGACATCGCCTTCACCTATCACACCGCTGTTCCCGAAGCTGTCGTGATGCGCAATTCTGCCCCTGTAGGCAATTGACACCGTTTCGAATCCGCGGTGCGGATGTACCCCCACACCTCTCGGCCTGTCCGTGGGCGGGAAATAATATTTTGAGTTGTAATCGAGCAGTATGAACGGATCCATCCTCTCCATAGTGAGCGGGTGTACTCCCGGGATGAAATTGTGTACCCGGAATCCATCACCTACGAAATGTACCGGCGGAGGTGGAATGATCTTTTCTGTGGTCCTTGTTTTCATTGTCTGATCCTTTTCCTGATAACAAACCTCATGGTCATTTGTTTAACATCAGGTCAGTTACAGGCTCCGTAAAAAAAACAGCCATAAACTTGACAACCGCAATTTTTTAATGTATATTTGACCCGTTGGTTAAATTTAAAGGTTAAACCTAATGGTTAATAAATATGTCTAAATCGGATCCGGCTGACGGCAATACACAGGAGCGGATTTTCGAAGCCGCATCGGCAGTCTTTGAGGAGAAGGGATATACAGGGGCAAGGATGCAGGAGATAGCAGACAGGGCCGGGATAAACAAGGCGCTGCTGCATTATTACTTCAGGACCAAAGAACAGCTGTTCAAGGCAGTCTTCCAGGTGATGCTGAAGAAAATGTTCCAGAAGATCACCTCTATCTTTGCTGAAGAGATACCCTTCAAGGAAAAAATAAAAAGGTTCCTGGATGACCATATTGAGTTCCTGATCAAAAATCCCAAACTGCCTATCTTCCTCCTGAATGAACTCTCACAGAATCCCTCTGTCTCGGAAGGACTGAAAGAGATAGTCAACTACGATGAGCTGCGGGAACTGATTTATTCAAAACATGCCAAGGAGCTGAAGGGCTATGGTATTAAGAAAAGCGATATGCCTCAGCTGATGGTCACAGTGGTCTCATTCTCCATCTTCCCGTTCGCGGCAAGGGATATGATCAGGCTGATGATGCCCGAGATAGAGGACAACAAGAAATTCAACGCATACATGCGTGAAAGAAAGGATTTTGCCTCTGACTTTATTTTCTCTGCATTAAAACACCGGAAAAAATGAACAGGTTGATTACCGTCTTGATAATGCTGTCAGCAGCCGTGGTCACGTGGGCCCAGCAGAGTATAACGCTGTGGCAGTGCTATGACTCCGCAGCCGCTGCCACCCCGCTGGCAGGAGAAAGGGATATATATTCTCAGATCAGCATGCTGCGCGATCAGAACCTGGCAACGGCATGGCTGCCTTCCCTTGACCTTAACGGCACCTTCTCATACCAGTCGGATGTGGTAAACATGGCCGACATGCTGGGCTCACTGCCTGTTTCTCCGTCCCTGCTGCCGACAATACCGCATGAACAGTACAGGGCCACCATCGATGTAAACCAGGTGATCTGGGACGGCGGAGTGACACACAGTGCCAGGGAGGTGGAAAAGGTGGTGAATGAGCTGAACCTCTCACAGAATGAAGCAGACATATACCGTCTCCGCGAGCAGGTAAACAACTACTTCTTCCCCCTGCTGCAGACAAAGAGCCAGGCAGAGGTGGTGCAACTGATGATTAACGAGCTTGCCACACGCATCGGAGAGGTCTCCTCCGGTATAGAGAACGGTGTTGTAACCCCTGTGACGCTAGATGTGCTTAAGGCGGAGATGATCAGGGCGGAACAGTCACTCTTCGAGCTTGACAGGAGGAGCGAAGCCCTGGCCGCTGCCCTGGAACAGATAACAGGCATAAAGGGAATCAGTGATGCCGTACTGCTGCTGCCGGAGACGGTTGTCACCGGCGAGGAGGCCATCGACAACCCTGACCTGCGTCTCTTCGATGTGCGGAGCCGGCAGCTGGAGCTATCCAAAAGCCTTCTTAAGAGCCAGCGGATGCCCAGAGCATTTGGTTTTGCCCAGGCCGGGTACGGGAGTCCTCCCGGCAATAATTTCCTCTCCGAGAATCCGGATTTCTACTATTCCCTGGGTGCGGGTATCAGGTGGAACATCTTCGACTGGAACAGGAACAGCAACGAAA
>QKGI01000154.1 GCA_003250475.1 Bacteroidota bacterium
GAAGCCGCAGCAATGGCGTCGCTCAGGGTAATCGATTATCTCTCCTCCCCAGGATTCTACCATCCCCACAAGAACATGCGGAAACTCCGCACCGCCGACGCCGTACTTCGGGAACATCTTTGAGTAGTGGCACCCGATATGTTCCACCACCTTCAGAGGCTTGCCGGTTGATATATCAGAAAGGTTAAACTTTGCCTTTCGGGCTATCTCATCCCTGAACTTGTAAATGATGTCACTGGTATGGGAGATTGTTTCAGGAACATCAAAGGTCCTTCCTGTAGCCTTGAACAGATCCTCACGGGTCCTTTCGAGTGTCTCGGGGAAATGTTTCCAGGTCTCCAGTATCTCGGAATATATCCCGAAAGAGGTGACACAGGAGATTGCTATATGCCTGTAACCAGCCTCTGTTGCAAGGGCAAAGTGACGTGCCACCACCGCCTGTATTGTCTCAAAAGGGACCACATCGCCGTGATAACCGATGCCGGTACATGTCGTGTGCCTGGGGTCCTCGTAAACATCCTTACCCAGGTCCTCCCTCAGGATCTTAAGAAAATACTGTTCCGACCCTGCAAAGAATGTCTGCCTGATACATGACCTCACATAAAAGAAATGGTCATCAGGTATCTCTTTCTGGTACTCTGCCCAGATCCTCTTTTTACCTTCCAGTTTCATATAAATCCTTCCTTACATCTTCCGTCTCACTCTGATGGCTGCCACTGTCGGCCGAAACCACATGACGGTAATATTCAAAGTCTCTTCCCTCCTTCCTGAACTCAAGACCCATCTCCAGAGCTTTCTTTTCAGAAGCCTCTTCTATCGCATCGTAGAGATCCTGCCCCCCTGTCACCCTGAATATACTCTTCAGTTCATCAAGGACATCGTCACTGATTTTTCTTGTCGGCCCCTCCCTGCCATTCAGTTCACCGCCGAGGCGCGCCAGGGAATCGTCCATATGGTTGAAATAATGTTCCCATGCCGGGCCCTGCTCTGGATGAGCGGCAGGGTCAACATCGTATGACACAACACAGTATCCGTGCTTAAGGACGTTATCACCCACTGTTCTCTTTATTGCAAACTGCTGCCTTCCTTTCTCCGAAGAGGTGAAATAGCCCAGCTCCTGTGACACTTTTCTCAGGGCCATGATCACCATTCCCGGGGTGTTACCGCGTGGGCAACGGGTCTTGCAGCTCATGCACTGTCCGCAGTACCATATGGTCTCGCTCTTCAGCAGTTCCCTGATAATATCGTTGTTACGCGTTTGCACAAGGTCAACGACCATCCTCGGATCGTAATTGTAATATTCGGCGGCGGGGCAGATGCCCGTGCAGATGCCACAGTTCATACACGCATTCAGTCCTTCCTCGAACCGGACATCCTGCATAAGCATTGTATAGAGATCATCCATAAGTCCTTTTATAGCTTTTTTCGGGAAGCTCAAAATTAGTGAGGATGACGATGACTGGGAACGGGATTAAAACCTATTTTCCGGGAGTATTTATACTTATGAAAAACAGACAGGAAGAAATACAGGAGTGAATCTGCCGTGACGTAACAACACGAAGAGGCTAACAGGTAAGGGTAATGATGACCGGGCTTTGTGCCACTGCTCAGCCACATGCACCCTGCCTGATGCAGCTATTCAATAGTCCATCCTGCCGGGTGAGACGAGGGAGATACCGTGAGCATCAGTGCCGCCACTTACAGCTGCGGAAAACCTGTCTGACCTCAACATGAGTGTCACCTGCCGAAAAGTGCATCCAGAACCTCATGATTTACCTTACAGTTTTCAATTTTTATGTTCTCCGTAAGTTGCATAAGAGTTCTGTAAGCCTCATCAGGAGAGGGAGAGGGACCGGCATCTTTCCAGAATCCTACGATATCCGAATACCCATCCGGTATTGTGACATTCATAATACCACTCTCCGAATCCAGCTTTTTGATTGTCCACCAGGCCCACCCGATGGTGTCTGCTTCAAACAGTGCCACAGCAGAACGGTACCATTCGTTGTTGTTCTCCCCGGATTCACCCATCCACAGCGGCACATTCAGCTCATCCCTCATATCGAGGAACTTTTGTATGGTCTCAACGGTTGTCGGATTCCAGTACTTGTGGAAGCTGTAGGCCATATTGGAATCCCAGGGGGGTGTCAACCCTGTAAAGTCATTTGCAAACTTGTTCCCTTCAATAAAAATAATATGATTGGCGTCTACCGACCGTATCGCACCTGTGATCTCTTCCATAAGCTTTCTCAGGGCAGCATTTTCTTCAAGAGGATAATTGGTCTCGTTTATCAGGTCATAGCCGCCAATCCACTTCTCATCCCTGTAGCGTTCTGCCAGTTTTTTCCAGAGAGCGACGGTCTTGATCCTGTTCTGCTCGCTTTGCCAGAGGTTGGGTTTTGTTTTATCCACATCGGCGATGGGGATATCATTCCCCTGGCCTCCCGGGGCAGCATGAAGGTCGAGGATAAGATATATCTCATTATCACTGCACCACCTGAGCAATGAATCAGTCATTGCGAAGCCTTTTTCCAGCCAGGTGATCCCACCCTCGGATGGTTCATCCTCAACTGGCAGGGTGAAAAGGTTATAATGCATCGGCAACCTGACGGAGTTAAATCCCCATGCTTTCAGCGAATCAATATCCCGTCGCGTGATCATGTTCGCAAGCCATGCATTGTAGAATTCCCCACATCTCTCTTCACCCACCAGCTCTGTTATTTTGTTCTTTATGTCGTACTGGGCGTGTGCCGTTCCTGCAAGCTTCAGCATGTAGGGTTCCTGGAGCATCCAGCCGCCTAAACCGATGCCGCGCAGCTGAACAACCTCTCCTTTACCGTTAGTAATATGCCTGCCATCCCTCACCAGGAACCCGGTATCAGACCTGGCGCATGAAACCAGCAGACAGATAGCCGTAAATAATAATGCTATTTTCTTCATTTCTTTCCTCCTGTTAACTTATCCAAGGTAAATAATTTATCCGGAAAGTATAACTTTAACACCATTGTGTTTAAAAATGAACCCGGATATGGCAGGAAACTGCCTGTCAGGGTGGTATTCTGCCGGGCATGAAGTTTATCCGGCATCAGACAATTGTAAAACCAGATAAAACTATTTACTGATGAAAAAGTCCTGTACAATGCTAGTCTTTCCGGTGATCCTGTTGACCTTCATAGTCTCCGGTTCATGCAGAAATGAGAGAATAATTACTTTCAGATCACTGCTTAAGGAACTGGCGTCGCGGGAAACTGTTACGCGCTACCCTGATCCTGCATACAGGCTTGTGCAGTACAGTTCATATGACAGGCGAAGCATCCATGCTGACAGTACGGGCTGGTATGCCAACAGCGATTTTACACAGTTCATCCGGGAGGAGGAGAATGAAGGCAGAAGAGAATATGTGATGATGGATGCCGAAGGTCCGGGATGCATCGTTAGATGGTGGATGACGTTCGGCGATGCCAGGGCGTTGAATTCATACATCCGGGTATATATTGACGGCCAACCCTCTCCTGTGATTGAGGGAAGCGCTCCACAGCTCACCGGCGGAGGCCTGCTTGCTCCTGAACCCCTCAGTATGGCTGTATCACCGTTAACTGAACCACAGATGCAGGGTTATGATCTCTACCTCCCGATACCTTTTTCAAAGAGATGCAAAGTCACCCTTGAAAATGACTCGATCAAAATCAGTGACACGAGGCGGACTCCGCTGATCTACTACAATATGGGCACCCGGCTTTACGAGAAAGGCACAAGAGTAGTCTCCCTGAAGAAGGAGATGCTTACTGCCGACAGCCTGGCTATCAGCGAATGTGCCTCCTCCCTGGCTGAGCTGCCCGAAACCGGTCGCGAGGAAAGGCCGCTGAGCTCGGTCTCGGGAACATATGAGGCAGGGAGCACCTGTTCAATGAAGATATCCGGCAGCGGACTGGCTGTAAGCAGTTTTACCCTGCGTATCGACTCAGCCGATATGGCTTCGGCCCTCCGCGACATGATAATCCGGATACGCTTTGACGGCAGGGAGACTGTCTGTATGCCCGCCGGCAACTTCTTCGTCACCGGCTATTCTTTACACCCGTACAGCACACGCTTCTCCTCCGTGGCACAGGATGGTGAAATGGTCTCAGCCTGGATTATGCCCTTCCGCGACAGCTGCGAAATAGAAATCCTGAACGGTACAGCATCTTCTGCCTTTATAACTGCTGAAGCAAGAACAACTGATTATAAATGGGACAGTTCTTCAATGTATTTCGGTGCCAGGTGGCATGAATACAGCCAGATAGAGACTGCCGGCGCACAGAGCAGAGGTGGCACCGGGCTGCATTCGGACCTGAATATTGCCATGTTACATGGACGAGGTATCTATGCCGGGGATGCTGTAACCATTTTCAATACTGCGGCTTTCTGGTGGGGTGAAGGAGATGAGAAGATCTATGTTGATGGAGAGACGTTCCCCTCATCATTCGGGACAGGGACAGAGGATTATTACGGGTACGCCTGGGGCAGGCCAGAACCATTTTCTCATCCGCTTATAGCTCAGCCTTCAGGAGAGGGCAACGCTGAATGCGGGATGAGTGTCAACATGAGATACAGGATCCTTGATGCCATACCTTTCAATGACTCAATTAAAGCAGACATTGAACTATGGCACTGGCTGAAGACCGTGGTTGACTATCATGTCACGGCATTTTACTATCTGCTTCCGGAAAATTAACTTATAAATTAAACCATTTGGTTAATTGTCCTATTTAATGATTTACCGGGAGCTACCTGCTTCGCACACCGAGGCATATCTCCAGGCTTTCATGAAGAGGCGCAGGATTACAAGCAGCTGTGTGAACAGGAAGAAGAGGAATATCATGATTCCCCTGTCAGGTGTCTTTGTTATTGCGTACCAGAATGCAATGGCAATGAAAGCGGAATTAATAAGCACCACTACCAGCACCGTACCATAAGAAAGCCAGAACTTCTCCTTTAGTGCCCTGAAGCCGGCACCGATGGCTCTGAAGGTTTTCCGTGAACCTGTTGCCGCTATCCATCTTCTCGATGCATCCGCAACAAAGATCCATACCGGCATTCCCAGCGCCCATACAGCCCATAATGGATAGAGCGATGTTCCTCCTGGCATGTTCCTTCCGCTTACCGCCATGATGATTATGACGGGGAGACCTATGATTATGAAGGTGAAAGCCCCGATAACAAGCATCATTATTAATGCAAGCTTCAGGAACGGTATGAAGTTATTTGCTGAGGCTTTGAGAAACTCAGACACCGTGAGGCCACCCCATGACATGGTGAACCGCCTGAAGAGTCCTCCGGCAAAGAATGTCATGATCAACAGGCCTATAAAACTGTAAAGCAGGGTGCCTGCAGATACGGCAGCCATGAGTCCGCCCAGCGGCCTTCCGATATCCCCTGCCAGTCCTATATCAAAACCGTCTGTAAACCTCTCCATAGCCATGCTGTTGCCGAAGATAATATTCAGAAAGCTTTTAAGCGGATAGCCCACTGCAATTGCCGACACCATCGTAGTCGCCCAGATCAGCAGTATCAGTTTGTAGGATGATGCCGCAGCTACGGCTCCCTTCTTTAGTGTTTCAAACAATTTCATCTTCTGAAATTTAAATTGTAAAGATTGAGATCAACATCTGCATGTAGAAAACCAGTTTATCCATCATACGGCGGGATGCCGGGTGTTTCGGTTTCTCAGCCCATGAGTTGTTGATCCGGTTTACATCAAGATCCAGTTTGTCCAGCGGATCGATCTTTGCCCAGACAGCCTGGCGTGTGCCGGTATATTCAAAATCTTTATAGCTGCCTTTACCGTCCCAGGTCTCCATGACCTCATCGCCGTTATCGAACCCGATGAGTATTTCCAGCGGCAGCGTCACCTCGCCAATTCTTTCTATACTTACCCTTGACAGGTATAGCGTATCACTTTTCCTGTCGCTGCTGGTATATGTCACCGAATCGCCGTCTATCACTCCCGAATAGCTTCTTATCTTCTTGACCGTTATTCCTGACAGCCTGTAATCGCATATTCCGTTACCATACAGTACCTGGTCAAAGAACCAGTTCATATTTTCGCCGAAGCTGTCGCCATGTTCCTTCCTGACCACATCATTGACCACAGCGATGAAGTCCTGGCCTGAAGGGTGCCTGAATGACCACCGGCGGTAATACTCGCGGAAAACATCGTCCATAGTAGCTGTGCCTATAATCCCCTCTAGAGTATGGAGCCAGGTGGCGGCCTTGTTATATGACATCATGCTGTAAGTATTATGAGGATACATCCATGAAGGAAGGTCGTTGGTCGAGACACTCCTGCTTGGCGATGCGATGTATCCCAGCCTGCCCTGATCCGTATCCGATATCTTTAGAAACGAAAGCCTCAGCAGTCCGTATCCGTTACCGTAATAATGGTCGACAATCCGTTGTTCCCAGTACGAGTTTATGCCTTCATCGAGCCATGGCTCCTCAAACTCGTTACTAGCCATGATACCCATGAAGTAAGCATGTCCGAACTCATGGATGGTGACCATCTCAGATATCTTAAGAAACGACGGGACGACTCCTCCCCCCATGGATGTGAACAGCGTAGTATATTCCATCCCGCCCGATCCTGCACCTATAATAGGTGGGTCAACAAAAGTAAGGTGGGGCCACGGGTAAGGGCCTACCTTTTCTCCCAGGTATTCAAGGGCATACATGACAGCTTCGAACTGGGCATCGGCTTTACTCAACCCTTTTTCTGACGTAAGGAGAGTAATATCCACATTCTTCCATTTTCTTGTCAGCACCTTATATTCCGGCCATGCCGTCCATGCAAAGTCAACTATGTCTTCTGCCCTCCATACGACCTTCTTCAGGTTATTGCCCAGGTCAATCTCCTCGATAAGCTTACCACCTGATCCGGCAACATATTCATCCGGGAGCGTCACAGAAACATTGTATACCGAATGGTTCGCGTAGAACTCAGAGTGTGGATGAAACTGGTGACAGTTCCATCCGTCAGCCTCACGTTGCCGCATGCCTGCTGTCTCATATACTCCGAATTTCGGGAACCACTGTGCCACAAAGAAAAAATCATCAGCATAACCGGTTCTTACTATCGGGGAAGGCAGCCTTGAATCAAAAGTGATCATTAGTTTAAGGGTGTCTCCCGGTTCTACGGGCTCAGGCAGGTCCAATCTCAGAACTGTCCTGTCATCCTCGTTTCCATCGTCCGGCGACACATAGTTCATTGATCCGGAAAGGTCATTTCCTTCGTCATCGGTCATGGTGCGTATCTTAACCCATCCCCATCCTTCGTCTCCCGAGGCAGTCCACCGTCCCCCTGAACTAAACGAGGTCTTATTACTGCTGAAGGCATTAAGGTACATGTGCATCATCGCCTCTGCAACCGGTTGAGAGGAATTGTTTACCCACCATGCTGACATGCTGCCGGAGACAATATGGCTTTCCGGATTGAGGACAGCGTTAATATCATAGCCTGTTAGCCTGTCACTGAGAGGGGCATCGACCACTATCTGACCACTCATCGCAAAAGGCACAGCAAGCATTAAAACCAGGATGCATTTTCTCATTACCGTCCGTTTTATTTATATCTGTAAAATACTATAAGACAGCTTGCGCTTCGCATGCAAGATACTCTAGCATTTAACATCTAAAGTTAACTCATAATTTCCCCGGTTTAGTACCTTTGCACATATTTCTTAATTTGTGCAATGGCAAGAAGAAGCACCCGGGATATGATCATTGATGTTGCTGCCAGGTTGTTTGGCACTGCCGGGCTAAGCAAGACAACCATGGAAACCATAGCAGCCTCAGCCGGACGGGGAAGGCGGACTGTCTATATGTATTTCAGAAACAAAGCCGAGATATATGAGGCGGTTGTAGCTAAAGAGATAAGGTTCATAACGGGACCCTTACATGATCTGGTTGCCTCGGATGAACCATTCGAAAAGATCATCAAAAGTTACAGCGAATTAAGGTTAAGGCAGCTTGACGAGCTGTCCGCCAGGAACCCGCTTATCATTAAGGATTTTGCCCAGGGGCACAGCAGGGTGGAACGCCTCAGGCAAAAGCTCCAGAGGGCGGAGCTGCCCATCCTCATACCCCTGTTCACCAGGCAGATAAAGCAAAAGACTCTCTCCTCAGTTATCACGCCGGGCGACTACGCGACGATTTTCCTGAACATGCTGCGTGGGAATGATCTCCTTATAACAAAAACGGACGGTCTCACAGAGGCCATCCGGTTGTCAGCTGTCTCAGCCGATATCTTTCTGAGGGGCGTTGCCAGTCTGAAACGCTGAAAGCTGGATAGAGGCAAGCCCTTTATTCCGAGGGTGCGTGTGAAATCAACTCAACGACTTGTACTTTTTCATTATATCGCCGGAGTTCATCATAAAATCGATGTATTGTGCCCTGGTGTAAGGCAGTTTGTTTTCCGAATTTCTCAAAGAGAGTTTGCCACGGAAGGCAGCGAGGTTTTCATAACCGTGTCCGTCCATCCACCTGGATATCTCTTCGGAAATTGTCTTAATTACCTCCATTCCGTTTTGATAGACTGTGCTGACCACCTGTACCGTATCGGCACCTGCAAGGATCATCTTGATGGCATCGTTGCCTGAGTATATACCGGTAGATGCACAGACAGACGCACCGACACTGCCAAATAGTATTCCCGTAAACCTCAGCGGGAGTTTATTATCCTCACTGGTGCTCAGGTTATAAGGCATTATATGTTTTTCAGTGAATATGTCGATGTCGGGCTGGAGAAGCCTGTTGAAGAGCACTACTGCGTCTGCTCCTGCCCTGTCAAGCTCGGTAATGAATGCCACCGGGTTGGTGTAGAACGGGCTGAGCTTCACGGAGACCGGGATCTTCACAGCTTCCTTGACCTTGCGAAGTATGTCTGTCTGTCTCTTCTCTATCGTTTCACGGGTCTTTACTGGTTCAACCGGAACAGAGTAGAAATTAAGCTCGATACCATCCACTCCTGCTTCCTCGGCTTTGAGGGCATATTCTATCCATACCTCCTCGTTGATGGCGTTGAGGCTCGCAAAGAGAGGTACGGTAACGGTCTCCCGGGCCCGTTTGAGGTTCAGGAAATAATCGTCCGGTGATTCAGGCACAGAATGGGAATTGGGAAACAGGGTCACCTGTTCAGCATTCCGTTCTTCATATTCCGTTTTTAGCTCGTACAGCTCCAGGTTCTCCAGCTGGACCTGTTCTTCGAAGAGAGATTTGTATACGATAGCCGAGACACCGGCTTCTTCAAGCTGACGCAGCTTATGGAGATCGGTCACCATGTTGCTTGCACCTGCTATAACAGGATTCTTAAGTTCAATTCCCATGTAATGTGTTCGCAAATCTGCCATGACTTCTTATTTTTTAATGTATAACAAACCGTTAAACAAAAAGTTTTTCAGGATCAGTTTTTGACCCCGCGGGGTGATGGATATGCCGGAAAAAAAATGACCGGCACGGGATACCGGCCGGTCATTATCATGGATGTAAAACTTATTTATCCTGAGTAAACTGTCCCTTGGTGACCCAGTTCACTACCTCATCGGAGAGAGGTTTCACTGCCGGTTTGAAATAACCGACCAGCTTCCCGTTCTCATCAATCAGATACTTCTGAAAGTTCCAGGCTACCTCGGAGTCAAGCACCCCGTTGGCAGACTTTGAGGTAAGCCATTTATACAGTGGATGCATATCATTGCCCTTTACTGAAATCTTTGACATCATCGGGAAGGTAACCCCATACTTGCTGTCGCAGAAATCCTTTATCTCCTTATTGGTGCCGGGCTCCTGGTTCATGAAGTTATTGGCCGGGAAGCCGACGATGACGAGTTTCTGCTTATATGCCTTGTAAAGGAGTTCAAGATCTTTGTATTGAGGTGTATGTCCGCATTTTGATGCTGTATTTACGATCATCACCTTTTTGCCCCTGAGGTCAGCCAGGCTGAACTGCTGCCCGTTGATGTCCTCAACGGTGAAGTCGTAGACCGACTTCTGTGAGAAGGCAGGTAATGTTATTAATACCATCATTGCTGTTATGGTGATAAGTCTCATTTTCATTTTTCCTTTTTATTATCTCGTAATAACAAACCTGATGCCAATTAGTTTCTGAGGCATTATAAAAAAGTCTTTGTGGGCTGAATATACGAAAATCTTTATATTTTTGCACCACCTTTTGCCTCCATCACTGGCAGCTGCCAGGCGGGAGGCTGAGAGCGGGGTATAGCGCAGTCCGGTCCCGACAAATCAGATCACTGATTTGTCGAGGATCCTCGATCCCGATGAATCGGGATCGGGATTAGCGCATCTGAAACTTGGTTATGTATTTTGTATACATCATAGAATCAGAGAAAAATGGAAGGTATTATACAGGTCAGACTGATGACCTGGAGGAGAGGATAGAGAGACATAACAAAGGCAGAAATCGTTCGACAATGGCTTTTGTGCCATGGAGACTGAAGTGGTGGCATGAATTCCGGACGAGGTCGGAAGCGGTGAAGATGGAAGCCCGGTTAAAGAGAATAAAGAAGAGAGAATATATTGAGAGATTTGTTGTAGAGAATAATTTTCGGGGTATAGCGCAGTCCGGTTAGCGCATCTGGTTTGGGACCAGAGGGCCGCAAGTTCGAATCTTGCTACCCCGACAAATATAAAATGACCCTGACGTTCACGTCAGGGTTTTTTATTGGATGGCAGTGGCGATGAAAAGATATTTTCAGGAGCCACAGGCAGACAATAAAAACCGACCGCAGGGAAGTCATTTTATATTTGAATCAACCCCAAAACAAGATCACGAGGAGGAACGACGAGTAACCTTGCTACCCCGTGACCCTGACGTTCACGTCAGGGCTTTTTATTGGGTGGCAGTGGCAATGAAAAGAACCGTAACACCATGAGTGATTCCTGGCTGGTTCTGGGATGGTCCGAACATCTCACTACTTAATGTTGATCTTTGGCCAGAAGGTTTTTGCGTCGTGGAAAACTAATGACAAAAACCAACCTGTTTGCGATATTTTTTCCTTCACGTAACAGATATGGTTACAAGGATTGTCATATTGTCGTCAAGGAAACCAATGTATAAATAATGGTCTTCTTTACCAGCTATGCTTCGGGTAAAGCTGTAAATAATTTGCTCTGTTTTATAATT
>QKGI01000089.1 GCA_003250475.1 Bacteroidota bacterium
TAGCGAAAGGTTTTCATTTCTGGTTAATACAAGTCTAAGTACGGCAAAATTTCTATTCAATTCTCATCAGGAGACAACTTTGATTTTACCTGAGTGCTTTTGACCTTGCAGGAGTACAGGTTATTTTACCTTCCTGCGTTCAGATGCGTCAGCTGCAGAAACCAGGTATGTCCAAACGTGACTGCCAGTGAGCCCTGTCTATACCCGGTTGATCGTCCCGGATGGCAACAGTTATACAGTATTGGAGGGGAGTGTTAAGGAATGATGAACAGGTAACCGTTACTCTTCAGTGTGACTATCTTTATCGATTCATCGATGCTGAAGAATTTTCTGAGCTTTCTTATGTAAACATCAAGGGTACGTGAATTAAAATATGAGTCATCGCCCCATACCGACATCAGTATGTCACGCCTGGGGGTTACGCCGTTTTTGTTGGCGTACAGCATTCTCAACACCTGCATATCCCTGTTTGAGAGCTTAATTGTACCCGAGTCCGATATCAGTTCGTACCTGGCCGGGTCAAGCATAAATGACCCGATCTTAAGTATTTCCTGCCCTGCTGTGGCATCGTCTCTTTCCCCGAGCAGTCTCATCTGGTTTTCAATTCTGGCGATGAGCTCCTCGATGCTGAACGGTTTCTTCAGGTAGTCGGTGCCTCCTGCCTCAAATCCCTCAACCACCTGGCCGGTAGCCGTCCGTGCAGTAAGGAAAATGACCGGCATGTTTGCCCTTATGCCTCTTATCGATCTGCAGAGGCTAAGGCCATCTATGCCCGGGAGCATTATGTCGAGCACACAGATGTCGGGATCGGCCTCCGCCACCCCTGCGATCACCCTTGCCCCGTCAGTCTCCCAGATGACGTCATAACCCTCTTTTACCAGGGTGTCACTCACGATCCTGCCGAGAGAGGGCTCATCCTCAACATAATATACTTTTGTTTTTCCGTTCATCCGAGAGGCAGTTTTATAATAAACGAACATCCCGGCGTATGGTTTCTGATCCTGATAGTGCCTCCATGCAGTTTCACCACCTGGCAGGCAAAGCTGAGCCCAAGGCCGTAACCTTTTACATTGTGTATGTTGCCGGAGGGAAGCCTGAAGAATTTTTCAAAGATCCTGTCATGATATTCTCCGGGTATTCCGGGACCGTTGTCACTTACTTCGATTACGGCATGACGGCCCTCTTTCCTGACCATTACCTCTACTACAGGTGTTTTATCGCAGTATTTCAGGCTGTTGTCAACCAGGTTCAGGACCACACTCTTCAGGTATAGACTGTCACACATCACCATTAAGTTATCCGCTGCCGGCACGAAGGTCACAGAACCTTCGGTAAGTCTTGTTTCCATAAGAGCGACCGCTTCGCTTACCAGGGCGTTGATATCCGTTTCAGCCATCCTGGCGATCTGGCTGTTGTTTTCGAGCATAGAGTGGTCAAGCACCCTGTTTATCAGCTCCTCCAGCCTGGCTGTCTCCTTCGAGGCCAGCCGGAGGTATTCATCGAGCACCCGGGGTTCGTTTCTGAGGTTGTATCTTCCAAGAGCCTCAACTGCCACACGAAGAGTGGCGACAGGTGTCTTAAGCTCATGTGTCATGTTGCTGATAAACTCGTTGCGCAGGTTGTTGAGCACTGCATGGTCACGCAGGCTCCTGTAAGCCAGCATGAATGCCAGTCCCGACAGGAGCACAAGCAGCAGTCCGAAGATCAGCTGTGGAAGAATGGTGATAACCAGGTATCCGTTATATCCTGATACCTTCCCGGCAGGGAGTTGTGTGCCGGGCAAAGGCTCCATTATTATTGACCTGCCGGCCGCCCCATGCACTGAATCACTGTCAGCAGCATACCAGCTGAATCCGAACCCCATCCCTGCATCCTTCATCTTACCGTTCAGCCTCCTGCTGAAGGCTGCAGAATCAATGTTCATGATGCCGGGAGAGACATGTGACTGTATGATGCCCAGTGAATCATCCGACTGCGACACTATCATCCTTACACTGCGGAGGATGATTTCCTCGGTCTTACGGATGGCAACGGTGGAGTCATGGCGGGCAGACGAGGAATCCTGTTCCGGCCTCAGATTGACAGTAATGATACTCTTCCCTTTAAGGGCCGGGTTTACGTAGCTCTTAAACAGCAGAGTGTCAATCAGCTCATCCTGTGTGCTGACATAATATATCGTAAGATCTTTTTTGAGCCTGTCCCTTGCCGACTGGTACTGTGTCCGGAGCCAGTAAGCCACGAACGCCGTGAGCAGCAGTTGTGTCACAACCATCAGCAGGAGTAACCGTCTCTGTTTATTCACTTTTCTCATCATAATGACAGGGACAAAGATAAGCGCATGAAACTCATGAAAAAGACCGGTTAACCTTAATTAACCTGAATTGGACTTCCGTTAACCACGTTCTGCAGATGTCCCGCCTATTTTTGGCGAAAAACAAAGACCATGAAAAAGATCATTTTAACAACAGCTGCCGTCATGTTCGCAGCCTACCTCTGGGGACAGGACGAGGGTTCCTCTGAAACAAAGTCGGGAAAAATAATTTTCGAAGAGAAAGTCAAGATTGAGATATCCGTTGATGGTGATGCTGCGCTGGCAGACCTGCTGCCAAAGGAGAGAAAGAGTGAGAAAGAGTTGCTTTTCAGGGATGGTTGCACCTTGTTCAGGGAGAGTCTCAACAACGGTGATGACATGACTATGGAGCACAGCGACGGTGTAAGGATAAGGATGGTTGGCTCGGGTCAGAATGCTGTCTACACTGACGTTGAAAACAGGAAGGTAACTGAAAAGCGCGACTTCATGAACAGGATCTTCATTGTGGAGAGAGATCTCCCGGCAACGAAATGGAAAATCACCGGCAATAACAGGGAGGTGCTGGGGTACAACTGTCTCGAGGCTCTTTCGACAGATACTGCCGGCAGAGTTACCAGGGTATGGTTTGCGCCTGAATTCGGTGCAAAAGGAGGTCCTTCGGTACTCAGTGATCTCCCGGGAATGGTTCTGGAAGCCGATGTCAATGACGGCAGGTTGACTTATACTGCGAAGGCTGTCGAGCCGCTGTCGAAGGAGGAGATGAAGATGGAAAAGCCCTCAGACGGGAAGAAAGTTACCGAGGATGAGTATGCATCAATCGTTTCAGAAAAGATGAAGGAGATGGGACTGGAGGAAGGCAGCTCAGGCGGAGGGAGTCAGATACGCATCGTCATCAAGAGATAAGACGCAGGTTGCATGAAGACTTTTTTTATAACACTGTTTCTTGCTGTATACATTTCTGTATCCGGCCAATCCTATACGTTAAAGGGTGAGCTTCTGAGCGAGGAGGCTACGCCACTGCCATCGGCTGCAGCTGTCTTGCTTGACCCCTCGGATTCGACGTTGCTCTATTTCTCCGTCACAGGCAATGACGGCAGGTTCCTGATGACAAATGTGAAAAGGGGAGATTACCTGCTGCAGATATCCCTGATCGGGTATAATACCTTTTACAGGAAGGTAACCCTCCCGGGAACCGGCGGCGGCGACCAGGGAGTGGTCATTATGACCCCAAAGGTTTATGACGTTGAAGGGGTGGTAGTCTCAAGAGAGAGGATACCGCTGAAAATAAATGCTGACACTATCGAATATGATGCACGCGCTTACAGGGTCAATCCCGATGCGGTGGCTGAAGAGCTGCTGAAGAAATTACCGGGACTGGAGGTAGACAGGGCCGGTAACATCAAGGCCATGGGAGAGGATGTGCGCAAGGTGCTTGTTGACGGTAAGGAGTTCTTTGGCAATGATCCCAAAGTAGCCACAAAGAACCTGCCGGCTGACGCCATTGACAAGGTGCAGCTCTTTGACAAGGAATCAGACGAATCAGCTTTCTCCGGTATTGACGACGGTGAAAGAAACCCGACTCTCAATTTTGTGCTTAATGAGGACAAGAAGAACGGTGTCTTCGGTGATGTCAATGCCGGGGCCGGTACCGGGAGTCATGTAAAGGCTTCGGGCAGGGCCTATCGTTTTACTGACAGGACACAGTATGCCGCCCTCGGTATGTTCAACAACGTCAATGAGTACGGTTTTTCATTCGGGGATTACCTCACTTTCAGCGGAGGTCTCAGGTCGATAAGCATAGGAGACGGCCACAGCGCGACGGGTGGCGGCAGCAGTTTCCCGGTTAATTTCGGACAACCTGTTTACGGCACCGGTTCAAACGGTGCTGCCGGACTGAACTTCTCCGTTTCAAATGAGAACAAAGACAGGTTCTTTGCCAGTTACCTTGGCAGCGGCTCTGCCATGAACCTTTCCGACCTTACAACCACGGTGAACTACCTGCCGGAAGGCGACTTCCGCATGGAGGAAGACCTCAGCCAGGTAAAGAGGGATACGGCTCACAGGATAAACTTTGGTCTGCGCAAGACAGTGGGAGGTAACCAGAACATTATCGTCAATGGTAATGTCACCTACAATACGGCATCCAACCCGCTCACCTCAATGTCTGAGAGCTATCACGGGGAAGAACTGGCAAATACCCTTGCCCGCGTCAATGATGAGGCGGCAAGGATGGTTTCAGGAACCGCAGATGCATCATACCTGCTTAAAATATCTGAAGGAAAGTCAATACTGAAGCTGACAGGCAAAGCCTCGGTTACAGGAAGCAGGTCGGCGACCCGTTTCTCTGACACAACTGAGTATTTCGACCCTTATCTCATTAGCACGTCCAGCCAGTTTTACAATCTCAGCTCATTGAACCAGTCCTTTACTGCAGGAATTAATTTCACGCGCAAGGTGTCGAGGTTTTCATACCTTGATCTCTCTGTCGGCGCCGGATTTTCATCCGAGGATATCGAGCGCAGGCAGGGTGACCTCACCGGCGATATGTTACCTGTTGACGAGCTCAGCCCTGATTTTACCAAACAGGAGCGTTATATCCGTCCAGGTCTTATGTGGAAAAGAAGCACTACCAAATCACAACTTGGCATTTCTCTTCTGGTGCCGGCGGGCATATACGGTACTGTACTGAATGGTACCGGGGGAGAGGATAAGAGGTATCTCTTTCTCACTCCAAGGGCATCGTGGGAATATGAATACAGGTCAGGCCGAAGGCTTTCCATAGGTTATACTTCATCTGTCAGCACACCGCGTGCAACGCAGCTGATGCCTGTTGTCAACAACCTCAACGCCCTTTCGCTCTTTTATGGCAACAGGGACCTGAGGCCGGAGTACGTTCACTCACTCAGGGCATCATGGTGGTTGTTTGACCAGTTCTCGTTCACAACACTGCTGACAGGGATAAATGCCAGTTACACTCATGACAAGATCGGTTATTCGCGAACCGTCGACAGCAGCCTGGGGCAGACAGTGACCCTGGTAAATACTGACAGCGACTGGTCTGCAGGGGCGGATGTCGACTTTGCAACGGTTGTGAGACCGCTGGGAATAAGGGTTAACCTCTCGCTGGCAGAGACGTTACGCCGCGGATCCGGCTATGTGAACAACGTGGAGAATAACAACACCGGGTTGAGCCACAGAATATCTCTTACCCTGGAGAACAGGAAGAAGGAGAAGTGGGACCTCGAGACAGGAGCGACGGTTACCATCTCTACTTCCAGGTATTCATTGCAGAGATCGCTGAATAACAGTTACAGTGATGTATCATGGTTCGCTACGGCTACCTTCACTCCGGGTGAACGCTTCAGCTTCAACGGTTCGGCCGACATAACAAGCTACTCTGCCGGGAGCTTTAACGAGTCAGAGCTCGTTCCGCTGCTGGGTGCGGAGTTTAATTATTACTTCATGAAGAGCCGCCGCGCTACCCTTACCCTGGCAGGAGTGGATCTTCTGGACCGTAACAGGGGTATTATCAGGGAGAGTGATATGAACTACCTTATGGAGAAGCGATCATCCATCATCGGCAGGTACATCATGCTCTCCTTCAAATACAGGCTCAACAGGGCGGGGAATGTGAACGGGGGAGTTGATGTCAAAATAAAAAGCAGGTAGCCCCGGGCAGGAGGCAACACTCTTATTGTCAGCCATATGAAACAGTGACAAACCACTCCGCGGAGGTGCCCGTTATTTCCCGGGTCAGCTTCTCCTGAAACGGATGCCGTCCTCCTTGCATATTGTCTGTATCAGGCGTCGTCCTGATAAGATCGATGTGGGAAGTCCGCCCCCGGGTTCAACCCATTGACCGCACATATAAAAGTTCTTCAGGCCGGGAAGTGTCTGGGACATCGGCCTGGTCATGGTATAGGCGTTTTCAGGTGTGATCAGCCATCCTTCAAAAGATCCCTTCCAGTTACCTGTGTACCGTTCGAATGTCATAGGAGTGGCCACGTCGGTAACTTCCACCTGTTCGCTTATTCCCGGGAACCGTTGTTCGAGCAGCATGATCACCTGGCTGACAATATCCTCCTTCGTCTGCAGATATTTATTGCGGTCTTCTGCCAGTCTCTTCCAGTAATCGTAGTCCGATTCAAGCATGATGGTGATGGCAGTCTTTCCTTCAGGGGCAAGGGTTGGGTCCTGGTTGTAGATATGTACCGGCAGTCTTTCGCGCATCCTGTCGGCCAGCTGCACCGGCTCTTTCAGCGGGAAGCTGATCCCTGAGACCGTTAATGGCAGCTCGTCAAACCTGCGGTTGACGCCGAGTGAGATAAACAGCAGGGAATGAAATGTGGGCCATTTCTCGTATGGCTCACGGGTCTTTTCATCGAGATAATTGCCTTCGAGCATCTCAAAAAGCGTTGCATGGCCATCCGCAGCAGATATGACCCTGTCGGCGGGTACTTCCGTACCGTCGACAAGCCTTATGCCTGTGACCTTACCGTCCTCTGTAAGTATCCGGGCAACCCTGCTGTTGTAGTTAATTACGCCGCCGAGCTCCAGGTAACGTGCTTCAAGGGCCTTTGACATGGGCATCGACCCTCCGATGGGGTAGCCGGCATTGCGCTGGTGGAGATAGGCGAAGGTGAACAGCATGAACAGCATCGAGAACTCGGGTATCCATATCTGCCTGAAGGCATCTTTGAGCAGGGGATCCTTGAACCGGTCGGCAAAGGCTTCACCGGTGACCGCTGTCCACTTCTTAAATTTCTTACCCTTAAACATGAAAAAGAAGAAAATACCCATCAGTTTTCCCAGCCTGGTAAAAAACGGTTCATTGTCGGCAGGGAAGCGGAATTTGTTACACATACGTATGCCGCCGGTGAACTCTCTTATTGTCTGCTCATCCTGTGGTGACAGCTCAAGCAGGTGTTGCTCCAGCCTGTCAATATCGGAATGGAATATTACGGTACGGCCGTCAGCGCCTTCACACCTGGCGTACTCATCAGCATAGACAAATTCCCTGTTCCGGGCTATACCCACGGTCTTCCACATCTCATTGTGGGGGCTGTCGGGCGATGATCCCACAAGCCAGTGAATACAGGCGTCGAAAGTATAGCCTTTACGATTCCATGAGGTGCACAGTCCGCCCGGGAGGTTATGCATCTCGAAAATACGGGTTTTGTATCCGTTAAGCCGGCCGTATATACCTGCAGCAAGCCCGGCAAAGCCTGCACCTATGATAACGAGTGATTTTTCTTCCGCTGCCATCGCAATATAGTATTAGTCTGAGAATCAAAGATAATAGAACTATTGGATGAGGCGATACGGCAGCATGACAAATTTTAAAAACCTTCTGATTTTCAGACCTTCAGACCTCAGACCTTCAGACCTCAGACCCCAGACCTTCAGACTTCAGACCCCAGACCTTCAGACCCCAGGATGAGTCCCGCACGACCGTCCCGACCTTACGGTCGAGGATCTCCGCTTCGCTCCGACAAGACTGCAAGTTGAGGAGTGTAACGACGAAATCCCGATAACGAAGTGTATCGGGAACTGCACGACTGCATGACTTATAGTCTTACTTCCTTTTGCGCCTGAACCGGCTCCTGCCCGATCCTGGCCTGGATGTGTGTTTACCGGGTGTATCGTTGTGAGGTGCCGCAATAAAGTCCGGCAGGGGAGCCCTGAAAACCTGGTACCCGATCAGCTTCTCTATACGCTGCAGCTTGAACATATCAGCCCGGTTGACCAGAGTTATTGCCACTCCTGTTGTGTCAGCCCTGGCTGTCCGCCCCACACGGTGAACATAATCCTCCGCATCCGAGGGTGCATCGAAGTTGACCACCAGGTTGATATCCTTGATGTCGATCCCGCGACTGAGTACATCAGTAGCCACAAGAACACGTGTACGCCTGGTCCGGAAACGCAGCAGTGTCTCTTCACGTGCCTTCTGCTCCAGGTCTGATGATATGCCTTCGACAGTGTATTCCTTCGAACGTAGTCCTCTGACTATCTCGCTGACCTTTTTCTTCGTCGAGCTGAAGATGAGAATGCTGTGATATTCCGGTTTGTCGGCGAGGAGACTGTTCAGGAGAGCCAGCTTCTGGTTATCTTCCAGGAGATATACTGCCTGCAATACTCCTTCAGCCGGCTTTGACATTTCAAGCGATATCTCCTGCGGGTTTTTCATGATACGCTTTGAAAGGGACCTTATCTTAGGTGGCATGGTGGCGCTGAACATGAGTGTCTGGCGCTTTTTTGGCAGGAAGGATATTATCTTCATGATGTCATCATGGAAGCCGATGTCAAGCATCCTGTCAGCCTCGTCAAGCACAAGAACCTGTATGCCCGAGAAGTTCACGTACCCGAGGTTAAGATGTGAGATGAGCCTTCCCGGGGTTGCCACGATTATGTCTGCTCCGCGTGTGAGTGCTGCCCTCTCCTGGTCCCAGGCACTTCCCTCCCCGCCTCCGTAAACAGCCAGTGAGGTTATATTCAGGGTATAGGCCAGGCCCTGTATCTGCTGATCTATCTGCAGAGCCAGCTCACGCGTAGGAACCAGCACAAGCGTGTGGGTATGAGAAGGACGTGAATAGGAGATGTCGTTCATCACCGGCAGCAGGTAAGCAGCAGTTTTACCCGTACCCGTCTGGGCACATGCTATGAGATCATGACCCTCAAGGACAACAGGAATTGCCTTCTCCTGTATGGGAGTGGTATCCCTGAAGCCCATATAGTCAATGGCCTCCAGTATGTCAGGGTCAAGGTCCAGCTCGTCGAATGTCATATGTACCGGTGTACTGATGTTATCTTTAGGAGGCAACAAAATTAGTAAAATATAGCAAAAAATATCTCTCCTTGATAGGTGTCATGGTTTTTCATAACTTGCGTCAATTAAATGTTGAAAGATGAAAGCAAAGACTATCCTGATTGTTTTAATCGCACTGATTGCCGGGCACCACGCAGAAGCTCAGAAGAAGGGAAAGATGATCACAGTTACCGGCACTGTAACCAATGTCAGGCTTTTACCTGTTTCAGGGGCATTGATAGTAGTTGACGGACAGAGTTCCGGGATTACATCCAAAAGCAGCGGAACCTTCAAAATCAAGTTAAGACCCGACACCAGAAGTGTAGGAGCTTATACAAAAAACCTGGGTACCGCCCTGGTGATGTATGAAGGGCAGACAGTCCTTGATTTTGTTCTTGACAGCACGAAGGTGATACCCAATTTTGTCCCGGAAATGGATGAGGGTGATAGAAAGATAGATATAGGTTATGGAACAGTAAGGAAGAGAGATATGACCACACAGGTTGGTTACATTGATGGTCAGTCATATGCAAACGCCTCGTATACGGATATATATGAACTTATAAAGGGTAAGGTGCCCGGAGTCCAGGTTACAGGTAACAAGATTCTCATCAGGGGTATCAATTCCATCAATTCCGATACCGGTCCGCTCTTTGTTGTCGACGGCATTGTGGTGAGTTCAATTGATAACATCCCCCCGCAGCAGGTAAAATCAATAACTGTGCTTAAAGGATCGGATGCCTCTATCTACGGATCAAGGGGTGCAGGCGGTGTAATCCTTATCACACTTATCGGAGCGGGAAGGTAACCATTTAACTATCAGACGATTATTATATTGCATGGGCTGTTTACCGGGCTGAGTTTCCGGAGCTGCAGGTAATCGGATATGAATTATAATGTGCAAGGGGGCATCAGCCAGCCTGGCTTCGATGCCCCCTCGTATCGAAGAAACCTGACGTTTATCGGAGTGTTGTCCTCAATACCTTCATGTTGGTCTCCAGTCCGTCAAGATAAACGAGTGACCATACCCTGGGTGATATGCCAAACTTCTCATGTGTCCATCCCTGTGGTCCTCCGGGAGCTTCCCTGTAGTCAGAAATAGCAGGGGCAGCGGCAGCCAGCTCCGGGTTCAGTGAAGATTTGCCAAGGCTGCTTATCCATCTGTCAAGCTCTTCGCCGAGACCCGTATCCGGGGCAGGCTTATCGCCGTCAGCTAACAGTGCCTGCCTGGCAATGTCATTCGCCTCAGGCTTCGGGAAACACATGGGATCTTCATTCCACAGCTTTTCTGTCAGGCCTTCGCTGGCAAAGATCTTTCCCTGGTAATCATTGACTCTGCCGAGCAGGTCATCGATATCTTTTACGGCAGGATCCATGGTGGCCGGGACAGGGATATCATCAAGAACAGCCTCAAGGCGGTTATAACTGACCGACAGCCCCATACTGTCAGCTATCCTCTCCCTGGAAACATTCAGTGCCAGCAGGGTGGAGAAGACCGACACCCCTACAAGGAGAAACAACACTGACACAGTATCATTAATGTTGAAGCTTTTGTCCCTGGCTGTCACAGTAAGAAATACGGGAAGAAAGACAACGTATGGAAACGGCAACGACAACATCAGGGCAATGCCCGCCCCTGGCCAGTGCATTATCTTGTAGAGCATACCTCCGAACACCACGAGGCAGGTAAGCCATGTCACGATGTAAAGTGAAAGGTTCCTATGGTCTCCTTCTGTCCTGTAATGATTAATGAGTGCAGCCGGGAGAAAATAGAACACCAGCATTGCAATCCCCAGGATCAAAAGGTGAGCTCCACCCGGAAAGTGATTTACCTTGAACAGTGATCCTGTTATTATTATTGCTATGGTTATCAGTCCTGATATATATATCTTCTGCTTCATCTTCTTCCTTATTACTG
>QKGI01000126.1 GCA_003250475.1 Bacteroidota bacterium
ATGTGCTTCCCGTATAAGCGGGCAGCACAGGACGATGCAGCCACCACGGTAAACGGGGTGCTCTATCCTTTTGGCCATGGGCTGAGCTTTACCACCTTTGAGTATTCCAACCTGGTGATCACCCCGGAGAAACAGTTCGCTGCAGGCAATGTGGAGATATCCTTTGATGTCAGGAACAGCGGTGCCATGGCGGGTGACGAGGTAGTACAGCTCTATATCCGCGATGAGGTGAGCTCGGTAACGCGTTACGAGAAGGAGCTGCGCGGGTTTGAACGTATAAGCCTTGCCCCCGGGGAGACAAAGAGGGTACGGTTCACCCTGACCCCGGAAGAGCTCCGGATGCCTGACATCAACATGCAATGGATAGTTGAACCGGGATGGTTTACGGTCATGGCCGGGAGCTCCTCACAGGATATAAGGCTGGAGGGAAGATTTGAGATCCTGCAGGTGGAAAGAGTGTCGGAACCGTATGATAAAACACCTATAAAGGCAGGACTTACCTGGTAGTGTCAAGCAGGGGATAAGATAGCCTGCCATCAGACGGGCAAACAGGGTTAATGGTCTTGTTTTAAAGGACCAGGGAGAAAACAGAAGGCCGTTTGATAACCGTAAAACAGACAGTCCGTCATTAGTCCGTTTTTAATAGTCGTCGTTTTTGATGCGTTGGTCAAAGAGGAGCCTATGAACATCAAAATTGATTAGGCGTTATAAATAGGAGTGAATATCTTGGTCATGAAATTCCTGCAATAAGAAGTTTGTATAACCTATAGTGGCACAGAAATTGAGTAATTAAGGGTATCGGTTAGGATAATGGATAAAGGAACTATCGGATTGAATCCGGATGTAATACGTGATCAGGCTGTTCACAAGGTGAGCCCCAGGAAGTTGTCACTTCGTGACAGCGGGCTTATACACCTTTTTGACGAGCTTGACATTGAAGTCCGGCAGAGTCTGATAGATTATCTTGACAGGAAAGGGCTCATCAAAGAGTCGGGTATGCTGGTCATACCATCGTCACGCCACTATTTTTATGATGCCGAGGATATGAAGGGTATTAAGACCGTGATAACCCTCAGGCAGCTAAATCATGTCAGGGAGGTGAGGGATTTCCTCAAACAGATCACAGGCCTTCTTCCTCTTAACAGTAATTTTATAGGTTGTTTCATCGACAACAGGACCCATACAGGTATTCCTGAAAAAACAGGAAGTATGCCCAAACAGGAGTCTGAGAAGGCAGAAGCCTATGAAAACGGCATCGAATCAAGGATCCCTTTCATAAACAGGATGTACAGCTTCATCGATTCCCGCACCAACAGGTACCTCACAAAAAGAGCTGTCACCAACCTTCTGAAAGAGGCCGGGCTGGAGATCGTCGGCATGACCGAGCTGAAGGGCATGACCTACTTCCATACGCAGAAGAACAAGCCTGCCGCCTGACCTTCCGGTCTGCCATAACACTGACTGGCAGTCTTTCCATTATCATGCTGTTGAATACTATACCTGGCTCAGGCCGGGCAACTCATCATACAGGGTCTGGTCGTCAGCACCTCCTGTTGCCGTCGATCTCCGGGAAATATATCTCACGTATGCTGCCGTCACGCAGCGTGATACTGGCACCCAGCGGTGACAATACCGGGGTGACATCCATTATCCTGATCTCCTTCACAGGCGACAGCTCCTCGACCGTCCATTCTGTGTCGTCTGTCTTGTGAAGGAGCGCCGCTATCATCAGCTCCATTGCCGGGTTCTTGGCAGTGCGTTTCCTGTAGGCATAGATTACCGTGCTCTCATCCGTTTCCGCATTACGGTTGCTGTGTGTCAGTGAGTCAAGCCTGTCCCAGCCGCTGTATACTACCAGGGCGACCTTCCTGCCCCTGACCGATGCTGTTATCACTTTCCTGCTGCCATCGCCGGAATGGCTTATCTCAGCTGCTACCCCGTCAAGGTGGGGAAGCCCGAAGTGACCCAGCGTCAGTTCGTGCTCAAAGGCCATCCGGCAGCGGTCGACCCTTATCACCCCGCCGGGGATGATTATGTCGGCAAGGTCAATGATGTACCCCACGCCGTTGTTGGGTGGTCTTCTCATCAGCGCCTGCCTGTAGATCACCCCGTCATGCACACCGTTGAAGACCATGCTCTGGGAAGTGGAGTACAGCCTGCTTCTGTCGGTGCTGTTACCCAGGGTGGCGCCGGTGAGATAGAAATTTATGTCGTCACCTCTTACATCACGCGGGTCAAGGCTACGGAAACTGTATTCCATGGCAGTGCCTCCGCCGGGATCGGTATCCTCCCACGGGAAGTGGGTGTTATATACGAGCTTGGAGTAGTTGGGATCGTCATAATAGACCTTGCCGGGAATGATCTCGGAAGCACCGGTCTTGCCATGATTGACAAGCACGAGGCCGGGGTTCTCTAGTACCGTGATCCTTGATTTTTCTTCTATGCCCGGCCAGAAGCCTTCATTCTCCGTTGCCGTCCAGAAGGGAGAGTCGTCAGGCAGTGCCAGGCAGATGAAGGGGAGGAACATGATAAAGGGACTGGCGGGACAGCTGTAGTTCTGTATCATATACTCCCTGCGCCCGTAGA
Organism: Bacteroidota bacterium; assembly: GCA_003250475.1. Taxonomy (GTDB): domain Bacteria; phylum Bacteroidota; class Bacteroidia; order Bacteroidales; family VadinHA17; genus SR-FBR-E99. The sequence continues at coordinate 2,587 of QKGI01000126.1, forward strand.
AGCCCAGGCTGGGGATGTCATTGTAATAGAAATCCTCACGCGCCGTAAACTGCAGCAGCGATCCCGAGCAGAGCCTGCGGGCAAAGCCGGGGTCAAGGAGGCCCTGGTCCTTGAGCATGAAGGCCACGGGGAAAGCCCCGGAGACCCATGTGCGGTAACAGATGCTTCTCGACCACATGTTTATATACCCGTCACGGCCGAAGAAGCCGGTGATCGACTCCATCAGCCTGCGGGCGGAACGCTCTATGATCTCGGCTATCTCGGGGTAGAACTCATCGCCGAAGGTCCTGTTCCAGATGGTGGTGTAAACGATAAAGAGGCTGATGGAGTAGTAGTTATATGTCTGCT
>QKGI01000149.1 GCA_003250475.1 Bacteroidota bacterium
CTGAAGGTCCCCGGGGGGGCAGGGTGCAGACGCAATAATTCGACATATAAACAGTTTCAATAGACTTAAGACCTTAGGACCTCGGACCTTCGGACATATTTAGTACATTTGATAAATTTTTAGACAAATGAATCTATTGACAGGAAAGCGTGTGCTTGTGACAGGAGGAGCGGGGTTCATCGGATCATCGTTGTGTCACGACCTGCTGGAGCATGATAACGAGGTGGTATGCCTCGATAACTTTTCAACCGGCAAGAGGGAGAACATAAAAGACCTGCGCGAGGATAAGCGTTTCAGGCTTGTCGAGGGTGATATACGCGAGGAGGAGGTCTGCAGGAAGGCGGTGAAGGGTATCGATGTGGTGCTGCACCAGGCTGCCCTGGGCAGTGTGCCGAGGAGCATAGCCGACCCGGCAACCACCAATGCGGTCAACATCAACGGGTTTCTCAATATGATCATCGCTGCGCGTGATGCTGGCATAAAGCGTTTTGTCTATGCCTCGAGCTCATCCGTCTACGGTGACTCTGCCGAGCTCCCCAAGGTTGAGGAGCGTACGGGAAAGGTCCTTTCCCCATACGCGATCACCAAGCTTGTCAATGAGGAGTATGCCCGTATCTTCGGCAGCCTGTACGGCATGGAGACGATGGGCCTGCGTTATTTCAACGTCTTCGGACGGCGGCAGGATCCCGAGGGGCCATATGCGGCGGTCATCCCCAGGTTCACGCAGCTGTTCATGAAGCATACGCCGCCGGTCATCAACGGTGACGGCAGCAACTCGCGCGACTTCACATACATTGACAATGTGGTTCTTGCCAACAACCTGGCAGCCACGGCAGAGAATCCTGCTGCCCTGAACCAGGCTTACAACGTTGCCTGCGGCGACTCGGTCAACCTGAACGAGATGACCATCATGCTGCGAAGCAACCTGTCGGCATATGATATCTCGATAGCTAATGTTGACCCCACGCACGGTCCCAACCGTCCCGGTGACATACCGCACAGCATGGCCAGTGTCGGCAAGGCTGTCAGGCTGCTGGGCTACCAGCCGCAGGTGCTTTTCCCTGAAGGGCTGAAACGGGCTGTGGAATGGTATGTTGATAACCTGTAAGACTGTTAACAGGCTTAAGTATCGTTCTTTTCTATCTTTGTGATTACTGGCACGGACCGATCAGGACTCTGCCGGCCTAAAGATAATATATACAGTACGTTAGACACAGACGCTGTGTGACTGACGAACCGGAGGCTTCTAAGAATCCGGGGATTTACAGGTCACCTTCCGGCTGATGTTATACCCCAAACCCTGTTAATTGGCTTCCAAAGGATTAAAGGCAAAGGCTGTCTCCGGGATGTTCTGGAGTCTCTCTGACAGCATGGCCACCCAGCTGACCCAGTTCATCTCCGGGCTTATCCTGGCAAGGATACTGTCTCCGGAGGAGTTCGGTCTGGTGGGTATGATAACTGTATTCGTATCGATAAGCCAGAGCCTTGCTGACGGTGGCTTCGGTGACGCCCTGATAAGAAAGAAAGATGCCACCGACACGGACTTTTCCACGGCCTTTTATTTTAACCTGGCAGCCAGCATCGGCATCTTTGCAATTCTTTATTTCACTGCCCCGGTAGTTGCCGACTTTTACAGCCGGCAGGAGCTTGTTGGCATAGAGAGGGTTCTCGGGGTAACGATCCTGATAAATGCTGTATGCATCATCCAGCGGACGCAGCTGACCCGGAGGGTCGACTTCAGGATGCAGATGAGGGTGAACCTGGCCGGTTCTGTCATCTCGGGAGTGATATCTATAGTGATGGCTCTTACGGGCTTCGGGGTATGGAGCCTTGTCTGGAGAAGCATAATCAGGAACCTGGTACAGGCAGTGATGCTGTGGTATACAAACAGGTGGAAGCCCCTGGCCACCTTCAGCAGGGAATCATTCAGATCACTCTTTTCTTTCGGGTCCAGGCTGCTGCTTTCAAACCTGATAGACACCATTTACAGTAATGTATATTTTCTGATAATAGGTAAGTTCTATTCGGCTGCACAACTGGGGTACTACACCCGTGCAGACCAGTTCAGCCGTCTTGTTTCAAGGAACCTTACCCTTACGGTTCAGCGTGTCAGCTACCCGGTGCTGAGCCAGGTGCAGGATGAGAACGAAAGGCTGAAGGAAGGATACAGGAAGATCATCATGGCCATCATGTTCGTGACATTTACAGTGATGTTTGGCATGGCTGCTGTGGCTGAACCGATGATCGTGACACTGATAGGCGCGAAGTGGCTTCCGGCGGTTGAATATCTGCAGCTTCTCTGTTTTGCAGCGATGCTTTTCCCACTTCATGCCCTGAACATAAACATCCTGAACATCAAGGGAAGATCGGACATTATCCTGAGGCTTGAGATAGTGAAAAAGTTACTGGCAGTACCGGTAATTGTCACCGGGATCCTTCTCGGCATGAGGGCCCTTCTGATAGGTATGGTGGTGATATCGGTCGTTTCGTATTTCATTAATGCATGGTATTCAGGGCGCCAGATAGACTACAGCCCTGCAGACCAGATTTCGGATATAATGCCCTCCTTCCTTGTGTCACTGGTTATCAGCACAGGTGTTTACTTCTTAAAATTCATTCCCCACCTTCCGCCGGCTGTCATACTGGTCATTCAGCTGATCATCATACTGTCCATGACGGTCATATTTGCCAGGAGGTTCAGGTTGCAGGGTTATATAGAGATCCGGCATATTCTTACTGAAAGGTTCCCGAAGCTGGGCAGGGTACTTTGAGCCCGGGTGAGCAATGCAGGCAATCAGTATAAGTGTTATCATTCCATTCTTCAATGCGGGCCACTACCTGCGGCGATGTCTTGACTCTGTCTTCAGCCAGGAGATACCTGACATG
>QKGI01000093.1 GCA_003250475.1 Bacteroidota bacterium
ATGATCTGATTCCTGAAATGCCGGTCAGTGTCAATGAGGTTGTTAACAGTCTTGCAGGCATGCAGTACGGTGGCATGGTCCTTTCCTCCTATAGATGAGCCTATGCTTGCCAGTGAGGCTTTGGTAAGGCTTTTTGAGAAGTACATCGAGACCTGTCTTGCCTGTACTATCTCGCGCTTGCGTGTTTTGCCCTGCATCTGGTCAACAGGTATCTTATAATATTCGCATACCACCTTCTGGATGTAATCAATCGTTATCTCCCTGCGCTGGGTGTTAACGAGCCTGTCAACCATCTGCCTGGCCAGCTCAAGTGTAACCTCCTTGCGGTTAAGGGTAGACTGGGCATAGAGCGAAATAAGGCCTGATTCAAGCTCCCTGATATTCGATGATATGTTCTCTGCCAGGAACTCAAAGATATCGTCAGGCAGCTCAATACCATCGTTATATGCCTTTTTCCTGAGTATGGCCAGCCTGGTCTCAAAGTCGGGCTTCTGAAGATCTGCCAGCAGTCCCCATTTGAAACGCGAAAGAAGCCGCTGCTCCATTCCCTGCAGCTCTACCGGGGGTTTGTCACAGGTAAGGATCAGTTGCTTTCCGGACTGGTGAAGATGGTTGAAAATATGGAAGAAGGTATCCTGTGTCTTCTCTTTACCGGCAAACTCATGAACGTCATCAATAATGAGCACGTCAATCATCTGGTAAAAGTGAAGGAAGTCATTCTTGTTGTTGTTCCTTATCGACTCAACGAACTGTGTCTGAAACTTGTTCGCATTTACATATAGAACGGTCTTGTCAGGGAACTTTTCCTTAACGAGGATACCAATAGCCTGCACCAGGTGAGTCTTTCCAAGCCCCGAATCACCGTATATCATCAGGGGGTTGAAAGCAGTACCGCCGGGATTGTTTCCAACGGCTATACCGGCAGAACGGGCAAGCCTGTTGCATTCACCCTCCACAAAGTTTGCAAACGTATAATCCGGATTCAGCCTCGGGTCAAAATGAAGCTTCTTAATGCCCGGGATGATAAACGGGTTTCTTATGGCAGGCTGGGTAGCCTCAAAAGGAACCTGCATCGGTTTATTCTGAAGGTCAGCCTTATTCCTTGAGGGATACCTGACCGTGTAGGGTCTTCCATTGGTATAACCGGAGTTCTCCATAATTATGTTGTACTCCAGCTTGGCATCGTTGCCTATCTCACGCCTCAGAGTTTTTCGCAGAATGTCTATATACTGCTCTTCGAGATATTCGTAAAAGAAGGGACTGGGAACCTGAATGGTAAGAATATTTTTTTCGAGCCTGAGAGGAACAATAGGCTCGAACCATGTCTTGAAACTGGCCGAAGGAATAATATCACGAATTATTTCGAGACAGTTATTCCATACCTCATCATGTGACTTGTTCATTCAGATTGAAATTAAAAAATCGCTTTTTTTTCTGGGGCGGAAACCCGTGACAATATTTGTAAAAAAAAAGGTAAAAAAAAAAATTTTTTTCTCTTGACTTTTACAATTATTCTTTACTGTTATGAGCATCAGGTTATTAAAAAGTCAATTATTGGTCAAATTTTATAACACACAGAATATCAGCCTTATATAGTGAATAATATGTATGTCAGTATCTTATAAAAATGAGGACTTTCAGGTCTTTATCCCGGAGGTGGCTGTGTCACACCATAAGACAGCTGTAAATACCTGACAGTTTATTGTTTAGTATTATTCTAACAATTCATTCGGCCTTTTTGCCAAAAAGGGAGAAGTGTACATATCTTTTTGGATTTTCCTTCATATTCCTGAGTAAAAGATCAAGGTCGTACAGGGTATTGTTAAGGTTTGTATAGAGACTGTCATTTGTAATGAATTTACCTGCCGAACCATCTCCCTTGCTCATGCTTTTCACAATTTCGTCAAGGCTGGCAAGGGAAGAGCGCAGTGAAGTCAGGGTGGAGTCAATACCTGCAGAGGCGACAGCGTCAGAAATCTGCTCAAGGTTTTTCAGGGTTGAATCGATGGTTGTACTGTTGGCTGACAGCATAGCCGTAAAGACCTTGATATCTTCTATGGCACCGATGAGATCATCCTTTTTACTGCCGGATATTTCACTGAGGGAAGCAGTAACGTCATTAACATTTGCCATGGTCGATTTTAAGTTGCCGGTCATCTGGGGGGTGAAGACATCATTTAGAGCCGAGATGACCGAATCAAGCTTCAGAATAATATCGGCTATATTATCTTCCAGGGGTGACAGTGCCTGACCGAGCTTATCGATGATGGACGTTGCCACATATCCCTGAATAGTATCATGGTCGTGACACATCTCGTTACTCTCACCCATACGAAGGATGATCTTCATTCCCGCTATTAGTGTGGCGGTGGTGATCTCAGCCCTGGTATCCCTGGGAATATTGAAGTGCTTATCTACAGACAGCGAAACGAGGATTCGTCCTGACCCGTCATTTATCAGCTTTACATCCTGCACCACGCCGGCCTGGTATCCGTTTATCTCAACGGGATTCGACTCTGTCAGCCCGGCAATGTTGTCATATACAATGTGGTATGTGTCGGTACTTGTAAAGAGGGCTGTTCCCTTAAGAAACTGGTATAAAAGGATGAATGCAATTATAGTAATCAGCGCTACGCCTCCTACCTTTACCTCGTGAGATATCTTCATGCTAATGTTATTTTCTTTTTTTTGTGTCAATGGCCTCCCTCAGAGGCATTATCCTTCCGTTCCTGACAGCAATCACAAATGCATCAGGAAACCTGGAAGTAAGAGTACGCCTGTAACGCAGCGCATCGTCGTATACCCTGAAGCTGCCGGCAGCGTATTTTACTCTTTCACCTGCATCTATTTTTGTCACCTTATCAATACCGTCAAGCAGGCCCGGAGCAACCTCCCTGTTCTTTGGCATCGCAGATATCTGGACCATGAACAATATATCATCTCCCTCTTTTGCAGTTGCTTCCGCGGTGCTCCGGCTGACCACAGCATTATCCTGCGGTACGGCAGGAGAGGAGGTCACCTGCCGGTCTCCTGAGGGATTATCTTTAACGGGAGTGGGGGAAGCCTGCACAGGCTCTTTTTCAGGCTGTACGGCTGCCGGGGCTTTCGCCTGGCTGCCGGCTAATGTGCCGTTGCCGGTGCTTCCCGTTGTCGGGCTGTTTTCGCTGGCTGCCGGTTTTTGTATGTTTGTTGCCACCGCATTCCCGTTCCTGATCCCCGACCTGCTGTCGATAGACTCCTTGTAATCCCTGAATGCCCTGAAGATTGCCGATGCAAGGTAATCCTGCCCCTGGTCTGACATGAGAAACTTCTCTTCCTCAGAATTCGAGAGATAGCCCAGCTCTACCAGGACCGACGGCATCGTCGCCCGCCACAAAACAATGAACCCTGCCTGTCTTACACCCCTGTCTTTCCTGCCTACCCTCTCCTTAAATTGTCTCTGTATCAGCGAGGCAAACTCAGTGCTTTGTTTAAGGTAGGTATTCTGCATCAGTGAGAAGATTATGAATGACTCAACCGAGTTAGGGTCATAACCTTCATATTTGGTCTCATAGTTCTCCTCAAAGGTGATCACGGAGTTCTCCTTCATGGCAACCCGCAGGTTCGCCTCGTCCATCGTCTGGCCCAGGACATAAGTCTCGGCACCGGTAACCCGTTGGTCGGACCACCAGTTGGAATGTATAGAAATGAATATGTCGGCTTTGTTCTTGTTCGCCACATTTGCCCTCTCCTCCAGTCCGGGGTAAGTATCATCATCACGGGTATAAATAACCTTCACATCTTTAAGATATTCACTTATATACTTCCCCGTTTTGAGTGCTACAGCAAGATTGATGTTCTTCTCCTTTGCCTTTGCCCCATGGGTACCCGGATCTCTTCCGCCATGACCTGCATCAATCACTACGACCCATTCCCTGGCAGTGGTCAGCGGTTGAGACCATGCACGGAGTGGCATGGTAATTGAGGCCATCATTACGACAGCTGTCAGAATATCTCTTAACCCTCTTTTTTTGGTCCTCTGCCGCATTACTGCTTTACGAATTTTAATTAGTTTTGTCGCTGCATGGCGAATATGCTCAACAACTACGCAAAAATAGCATTTAACTTGCATTTTCACGCACAAAGATTGTTTGTGTCAATTTTCATGCTGCTACTCTTTCATGCATCTCTGACCGCCCAGGAAGCAGTAATGCCTGATACTACAGCCGTTGTCCCGGGGGACTCGCTTGATCTTAAGGATGCCGGACACATTGATATTACTGCCGGCATCGGAGATACTATTTTTGCTGATGAGCTGATACCTTTACCCGATACGACAGGGGGCAAGGGCCCGCTGACCATCTCTCACGATGCTGTTGATGAACAGATAGTATATAATGCTGAGGGGTACATGAAGACGGACCTCAGGACAAAGAAAGTATACCTTGTACAGAGTGCCAAAGTTACCTATGGGAGCATCGAGCTCACTGCCGATTCTATTGTCCTCGATATGGAGACCGGCTCGGTTTATGCCACAGGCAGGCCGGATTCTACAGGGATTATGCAGGGATTGCCTGTATATAAAGATGGTTCCGAGGAGTTTGAGTCGAAAGAGCTAACCTATAACTTCAAGTCGAAGAAGGGGGTTATCCGTAATGTCACCACCGAGCAGGAGGGTGGCTTTTTGCAGAGCCTGACGACAAAACGTCATGAGGACGGCACTCTCCATGTCAACCGCAGTAAGTTTACCACCTGCGATGCAGAGGAGCCCCATTTCTACCTGGCGCTTCCCAGGGCAAAGGTTTACCCCGGGGAAAAGATAGTCTCCGGTCCGGCCTATATGGTCATGGCTGACATTCCTCTGCCACTGATACTTCCTTTCGGATTTTTCCCCGTGCAGCAAAGAAGGGCCTCAGGTATAGTCATGCCCAAGTACGGACAGGAAGCCCGCAGGGGCTATTTCCTGTCAAACGGAGGCTACTATTTCGCCCTCAGCGATTACTTCGATCTTAAGCTTACAGGGACATTGTATACAAATGGCACCTGGCTGGCTGATGCAGCAACCACCTATAAGGTCAGGTACAGGTTCTCCGGTTCATTCGGGTTCAGCTATGCCAATAACGTAACCAGCTACAAGGGGCTGCCGGACTACGGCACGTCGACCAACTACCGTATCAGCTGGTCACACTCGCAGGATTCAAAGGCCAGTCCCGGGTCACGCTTCTCGGCAAGCGTTAACATGAGCTCCAGCGGTTATGATAAGAATAACAGTTATGATGTCTCAGACCATGTTACCACTACCCGGCAGTCAAGCGTAAGTTACTCAAAATCATGGGCTGGAACACCGTTCAGCTTCTCAACAAGCCTTAACCAGTCGCAGAACGTGCAGAACAAGACGATGATGCTTAACCTGCCCAAGGCCAGCTTCACGGTATCGCGTATCTACCCGCTCAAGCCAAAGAAGCTTGTTGGCAAATCAAAATGGTATCATGACCTGACGACACAGTATACCGCCTCACTAGACAACAAGATAGACACCTACGACAGTCTCTTCTTCACCAGTGCAATGTGGAAAAGCATGAAGAACGGGTTTAAGCATGAGATACCTTTGAGTCTGCAGATCAGGCCATTCAATAACTTCTCCATCTCTCCCTCATTGCGTTACACGGGTGTTCTTTACACACAGAAGATAGAGAAGAGATGGGACCCCGGTTACTATGATGAGGACAAGGGTCAGGTTATACCGTCGGTAGTGAATGATACCATCAGGGGTTTTACCTACGGACAGGCACTGGTGCCAACGATAAGCGCCTCGTTCAATCCATCGTTGTACGGTACATTTCAGTTTACAAAGAAAGGAGCGAGGGTTGAGTCTATAAGACATGTCATGAAGCCGTCGGTAGGGTTCTCCTACTCGCCTGAGGCTGACCAGCTGGCAAGTGATATGTACAGAACCGTTCAGTACGACACCCTGGGTCACACGCGCGAGTACTCCATATACGAAGGGTCTATCTATGGCACTCCCTCGACCGGCACCCGCTCCGGTACGGTAAACTTCAGCCTGTCAAACATTGTCGAGGCAAAGGTATACTCAAGGAATGATACTACAGGCAAACCACGGAAGATCAAGCTCATAGAGAACCTCTCTCTCAATACCTCCTATAATATCTTTTCAGACACCCTTAACTGGTCACCTGTGAGTATGTCGTTCCGTACCACCCTGGCCCAGAACATTAATATCCAGGCAAGCAGCAGCTTCAACCTGTATGGCCTCACCGATGCCGGAACAGTAAACAGGCATTTTGCCATAACGCAGGGGCAGGGTCTTGCCAGGATGACGAGCTTAAACATGAGTCTTGACATGGATCTGGGTCGACTACTGGGGGGCAAGGATAAGGACAGGCAGCAACCTGCCGGAGCCTCCGGCCAGCAGTCAGGAGGCAGGTCGCCGGGTGACCAGCGAGGCAGTTCAGATACAGGCCCCTCCGGGAACCTGCCCCTGGCAGACAACAAACTTGATGAGTTCGGATATGCCAGGTTTGACGTGCCCTGGTCGCTCCGGATGGCATATAACTTCAGCTATAGCAAGCCGGGTCTGACCTCAAACATTTCACAGACTCTCACCATGTCAGGTGATGTAAGGCTCACCTCAAAGATGGCCATCAACTACAGCACCGGCTATGACTTCAAACAGAATGAGATAACCATGACCAGGGTCGGGATATCGCGTGACCTTCATTGCTGGGAGATGAGCTTCTCATGGATACCGACAGGTTACATGAAGAGCTGGAATTTCACCATAAGGGCCAAGGCAAGCATGCTGCAGGATCTGAAATATGAAAGACGTAAGGACTACCATGAGAATTACTAACGACATAATATCATCAGGAATGAAAAAAATTATCAGTACAACGGCCGCACCGGGAGCCATTGGTCCCTACAGCCAGGCCGTGGAGGCAAATGGAACGTTATATATCTCCGGCCAGGTGGCAATTGATCCTGCCACCGGAAAACTGGTCGAGGGTGGGATAACCGAACAGACAACTCAGGTGCTCAGGAACATAAGGGCTATACTGACGGCTGCAGGATACACGGTTGATGATGTAGTCAAGTCGACATGCCTGCTGTCGGATATGGCTGACTTTAAGGCAATGAACGAGGTTTATGCCCGGTTCTACACCTCAGACCAGCCTGCCAGGGCAGCTTTTGCAGTCAAGGGACTTCCCCTGGGGGCACTGGTTGAGATTGAAACGATAGCCGTCAAGTAACCGGAAGAAGATAACCCGCAAACATCTTATCCCAGGCTTATGTTCGCCTGGTGCAATAAACAGCAGAGGCGGGTCTGAAACCCGCCTCTGCATGTATTGAGTCTTACTGAACCGTATCTTATTCGGCGACAACCTCAAAGTCGATGTCTACCCTGACATCACGGTGAAGCTTGATAACGGCCTTGTAGTTTCCTATCTCCTTAATGGCATCTTCTCCAAGAATGATATTCTTGCGGTCAATCTCAAATCCTTTTTCATTGAGAGCTTCAGCAAGCTGAATGGTGTTGACTGATCCGAAGATCTTTCCTGCCGAGCTTACCTTGGCACCGATGACCAGCTTGATATCTGCGAGTTTCTGTGCAAGCTTTTCAGCTTCCTGTCTGATCTTCTCTTCCTTGTGAGCCCTCTGCTTCAGGTTTTCATTATGCATCTTGAGCACAGAGTCGGAAGCCTGAACGGCATATCCCTTGGGAATAAGGTAGTTTCTTGCATATCCGGTCTTCACGGTAATAACGTCATTCTTCAGACCGAGTTTTTCCATATCCTGCATGAGAATTATCTTCATATCTCTTCCTCCTTTACTTTAAAAGATCAGCAACGTAGGGAAGCATGGCAAGGTGACGGGCACGCTTGATTGCTTTGGCCACTCTTCTCTGGTATTTGAGAGATGTGCCAGTTATACGACGGGGAAGGATTTTGCCCTGTTCGTTGAGAAACTTCTTGAGGAACTCGGGATCCTTGTAATCGATGTACTTGATCTTGTTCTTCTTGAACCTGCAGTATTTCTTCTTCTTGATCTCAACTGTAGGAGGGGTAAGATACCTGATCTCTGAATTGTTCTGTGCCATGTTTATTCCTCCCTGACTTTTTCGGTTTCTTTCATCTTTCTTTTCTTCTCAGCATACTCTACAGCATACTTGTCCATACGGAAGGTCAGGAAACGGATGATTCTTTCATCCCTCCTGTACTGCACTTCTAACTTGTCAATCAACTCACCCTGCCCCCTGAACTCAATCAGATAATAAAAGCCGGTCGACTTTTTCTGGATGGGATAAGCGAGTTTCTTCAGACCCCAGTTCTCTTCATGAATGATCTCACCTTCATTGTCAGTGATGATCTTCTTGAATTTCTGAACCGCTTCCTTCATCTGATTCTCAGACAAAACGGGAGTTGCAATGAAAACGGTTTCGTACTGATTCAACATCTCTTTTTAGTTTATAATTAGTGTTAATAAATCGGGTTGCAAAAGTAAAACAATAAATCTTAAAAAAAAATATTCGCAAGACTATTTGACTATATTTGTGAATGATAAACCAGAAAGACTGCTGAAACCCGATATGGATAACTTCATTGTCTCTGCCCGCAAATACAGGCCTGCCACTTTTGACATGGTTGTGGGACAGGATACCATCACAACTACTTTAAAGAACGCAATTAAGAACAACTTTCTTGCACAGGCCTATCTTTTTTGTGGCCCCCGTGGTGTGGGCAAGACCACCTGTGCACGGATCTTTGCCAAGACCATTAACTGTTCAGAACCCGGTCCGGATGGTGAAGCATGCGATAAATGCGAATCCTGCACATCATTCAATTCACAGGCATCGTTTAATATTCATGAGCTTGACGCTGCCTCGAACAACAGTGTTGACGACATACGTAACCTGACAGACCAGGTCAGGATACCGCCCCAGATCGGGAGGTTCAGTGTCTATATCATTGATGAGGTGCACATGCTTTCCACACAGGCCTTCAACGCGTTCCTCAAGACGCTTGAAGAGCCGCCGTCGCATGCCATCTTCATCCTGGCGACAACCGAGAAACATAAGATCATACCCACGATCCTCTCACGGTGCCAGATCTTTGATTTTAACCGCATTAACGTTGACGATATAGTTCAGCGTCTTAGCTGGGTGGCCGGCAATGAGGGAGTCACTGCTGAACACGAGGCGCTTCATGTTATTGCCACCAAGGCTGACGGTGCCATGCGTGACGCCCTGTCCATTTTTGACCAGATAGTGAGCTTCAGCGGTAAGAATATCACCTATGCCGACGTTATTGCCAACCTCAATGTGCTCGATTATGAGTATTTCTTTCGTATAACGGCATCCGCCATGCAGGGCGACGTAACCTCGGTACTCTTAACGTTCAACGAGATCTTAATCAAGGGATTTGACGGTTACAACTTCATGGCAGGACTTAATAACCACCTCCGTGATCTCCTTGTCAGCCGCGACGAAGCCACGGTGAAACTCCTTGAGACCTCCCCGTCTATCAGGCAACGTTACAGGGAGCAGGCCGTTGATGCGCCTCTCTCATTTATTTACCAGGCACTGGAGATCGGTTCACAGTGCATGCTTAACTTCCGCAGCAGCAAGAACCAGCGCCTCCACGTTGAGCTCGCCCTGCTCCGTATGTGTAACCTCTCTTCCGTGAGCCCGGCTGAGGAGGTAAAAAAAAAAGCTGAGCAAAAGCCTCTAGAGGAAGAGAAAGAGATTGAAATATCTCCCCCGGCACGTGAAACTGTTGCCCCGCCGGCCGACACGCCTAAACCGGCTGCCACCCAGTATAAGAGTGCTGACAGCCCTGATGATCCAAAGAAGATAAGCATCAGAAGTGCTATCTCAGGAAACAGGACGGCCGGGAACACCGTCAGCGAACCCATTCCTGAAACAGATCAGCCGGTTGCACACGAATTCACTGCCGATGAGCTTAATGAGGCGTGGAGTACCTTTGCAGCAGGGGTGAAAGAGGAGAGTCCAAGGATCTCCGTTACCCTGTCTGCCGTTTCTCCCGAGCTGCTGCCGGATAAGACAATTATCCTGAAGCTGGATAACTCGGCCCTCAAAGAGGCGTTTGACCATAACTACAGGGCAAGACTGGAGAGTCATCTCCGTAATACACTGCAAAATACCGGGATAAAGCTACAGACATCAGTGGAGGCCACTGAGAGAGGAGAGATACTCTATTCGCCGGAACAGAAATTCAATCATCTTGTCTCGAAAAACCCTTCGCTGAAGGACCTGAAGAAGACCTTTAACCTCGACTTTGAGTAGAACAGAAACCGACTGAATTGAGCGGGAGAAAGAATATAAAACAGGCTGCCGGTGTGGCTCCCGAAGACCCGGGCCTGACACCTTCGGCTGACCAGCTTCGCACTGTTGCCGCCGGCATTGCACACGACCTGAATACTGTAATAACAACCATATACGGGCTTAGCGAACTGGCCCTTGAGGATGTTGATGACAGCTCTGAAGCTGCCGTGACAATTAAAAAGATAATCCTTGCTGCCGACAGGGCAAGGTCTCTTACGGGACAACTGCATGATCTGAACCTGACAACGTCATACGAACCGGTAAAGGTCAGTGTGGCGGAGATAATAAATGAAACCATTGACCTGCTGACCCCTTCGGTTCCGCCTGATATTGAGGTTTCACATTGTATCAGGACTCCTGACATCCTTGTTGAGGCAATCCCCGGTAAGCTTTTCAGAGTGTTTATGAACATCATTGTTAACTCCTTACAGTCAATGGAGGAAGGTGGAGGCAGGCTGGTAATAACCATTGACAGTGTCAGGACAAATAAGGGGGAAAATGCCGGAGACGAAAAGGAGTTCGCCGTTATTCGTTTTGAAGATACGGGAAAAGGAATGGATGCCGCCACAATGGCCTATGCACGCACTCCTTTTTATACGGAACGTTCAGACAAAGGAGGAACAGGTCTGGGCCTCGCCGTAGTCGACAGGATTGTCAGAGAGCATGGCGGTACATTGAAGATCAGCCCGGCGAAGGAGAGCGGGACTGTGGTGGAGGTACTTCTTCCGGCTGTGGTTTTTGGCTCTGACCTTTAAATGCATTACCTTCGGAATCAGAACAGAATAAAACAGAATCTCATGGCAGGAGTGATGATTGTTGAAGATGACGCGGCGCTGCGCGAATTGCTCAGGGACTCTCTTGAAAAACGGAAATATACTGTTATCACTGCAGCGGACGGGAGAGAGGCACTGGCAAAGTTCAGGCCCTCGGTGGTTGACCTTGTGATCACTGACCTGCTTATGCCGGAGGAAGACGGCCTGATGGTGATAATGAAGATCAGGAAGATGAAACCCTCAGTCCGCATGATAGCAATAAGCGGAGGCGGCAAGGCAGGACCCGGGAGCTATCTCCAGATGGCAACCACACTGGGAGCTGACTGTGTGTTCTCAAAGCCTTTCCTGCCCTCAGAACTGGTCCAGAAGGTTAAAGAGATGCTCGGCTAAACATTATTTGTTCCCTGGTGTTACAGAAAGAAAAATGAACCATTAAATATCAAAGATATGTTACCAAAGAAAGTAGAAGAACTCTGCAACAGGCAGATCGAAAGAGAAGGTTACTCGTCAAATCTTTACCTGGCCATGGCATCATGGGCTGAGAACAAAGGCATGACAGGCATTGCCGGTTGGCTTTACGCACAGGCTGACGAAGAGCGGGGGCACATGCTCAAGTTCATCAAATACCTGAATGAGCGGGGCGGATCAGCTCTAATACCCGAATTCAAACAGCCTCCTGTAAAATACAAGGGTATTGATGAGATGTTTAAAGAGGTACTGAAGCATGAGCAGTATATTACCGCCAGCATTACAGACGTGCTTGAAGCCGCGATGGCTGAAAAGGACCATGCGACTGTCAACTGGATACAATGGTTTGTCAAGGAACAGGTAGAGGAGGAGGGCAGCGTCCAGATAATTCTCGACAAACTAAGCCTTGCCGGTGAACATGGCCTCTACTTCCTTGACAGAGATATCATGAGCCTGAGAGGATAATGTTTGGCTTTGAAAGCCTTCTCAAAGGTGGACGAAAGTTGGAAGGGCTGCAGCGAAATTTCGTTGCAGCCTTTTCCATGTTGTATCATTATTGCTGCAACCATCTGTCTGCCACGCATATCAGGCAATTATGCCTGAATATTAACCTCAAAAATCATATATGATACAGGGTTAACTATTGTATGGGCCCCTTGCCGAAAAAATATTAATTTTGCGGATGTTTAAAAAAATCAGTAAATGAGCATTGTTAGCAATATTCTGACACTCTTCCTCGGAAACAAGGAAGAGCGTGACCTGAAGGAGATTAATCCCTTTGTAGGTAAGATCCAGAAGGAAAGCGACGCTGTTGCTTCCATGTCAAATGACGGGTTACGTGACAGGACAGACCAGCTTAAGAAGGAGATACGCGCATTCATCGCCGGGGAGGAGCAGCAGATACGTGAACTGAGGGCAGTCGCAGAGAATGAGGAGGATGTCAACCGCAAGGAGGAACTATATAACCAGATAGACAAGATAGACAAGCAGATCCTCGATAAGATAGAGGCCAAGCTGGATGAGATACTACCTGTTGCTTTTGCCATTGTCAAGGAGACAGCCCGTCGTTTCAAGGAAAACGAGGAGCTTGAGGTTACTGCCAGGGACTGGGACCGCGACCTGGCTGCCATACGTCCTTCAATAACCGTTGAGGGCGACAAGGCTTACTGGAAAAACCACTGGATGGCAGGAGGGAACGAGATAGTCTGGGATATGGTTCATTATGATGTACAGCTCATCGGAGGTGTGGCGCTCCATAAAGGCAAGATTTCCGAGATGGCTACCGGTGAGGGTAAGACCCTCGTCGCTACTCTCCCGGTCTTCCTCAATGCCCTGGCAGGAAGAGGAGTACACATAGTAACCGTGAACGACTATCTGTCAAAACGTGACTCTGAATGGATGGGCCCCCTTTATGAGTTCCACGGTCTCTCGGTAGATTGTATTGACAAGCATGAGCCAAACTCCGCGGCTCGTCGAAAGGCATACAATTCTGATATTACATTCGGGACAAACAACGAGTTTGGCTTTGATTACCTGCGTGATAACATGGCAATCAATCCCGAGGACCTTGTACAGCGGAAGCATCACTATGCCATCGTTGACGAGGTGGACTCGGTGCTTATTGATGATGCGAGAACCCCTCTTATCATCTCCGGGCCAACAGCCAAGAGTGATACGATACAATTTGATGAGTACAAGTATAAGGTCGAAAAGCTTGTCAGCGCACAACGCAAACTGGTCACTCAGCTCCTGGCAGAGTCGAAGAAGCTTATCAACGAAGGGGACAATGAGAAGGGCGGACTGCTGCTGCTGAGAGCCTATAAAGGCCTCCCGAAGAACAGCGCACTCATTAAATACCTCAGTGAGGAGGGCGTCAGGACTCTTCTGCAGAAGACGGAGAACTTCTACATGCAGAATAACTCAAAGGAGATGCCCAAGGTGACTGAGGAGCTCTATTTCGTTATTGATGAGAAAGCCAACTCCATCGAACTGACAGAGAAGGGCCACGACCTGATATCCACCTCCGTGGAAGACGCAAGCTTCTTTGTTCTTCCTGACGTGGGGAGCATGATTGCAGATATCGAGAGGACTGTCAGGGACGAGGCCGAAAGGATGAAAGCCAAAGATGAGCTCCTGCAGGATTTTGCCGTAAAATCGGAACGTGTTCATACCATGACCCAGCTGATGAAAGCATACACCCTTTTTGAGAAGGATGTGGAGTATGTGGTCATGGACAACAAGGTAAAAATCGTCGACGAACAGACAGGCCGTATACTTGAAGGACGCCGTTATTCCGACGGACTGCACCAGGCCATAGAGGCCAAGGAGAATGTGAAGGTGGAGGCTGCCACACAGACCTATGCCACCATCACCCTGCAGAATTACTTCAGGATGTACCACAAGCTTGCCGGTATGACAGGAACGGCCGTCACCGAAGCAGGAGAGTTCTGGAACATATATAAGCTTGACGTGGTCGTCATACCGACAAATGTGCAGGTAATAAGAAACGACCATGAAGACCTTGTTTATAAGACCAAACGCGAGAAATACAACGCGGTGATCGACGAGATCGTGAAACTGAACAAAGAGGGCAGGCCGGTGCTTGTCGGTACAACCTCGGTGGAGATCTCGGAGCTGCTAAGCCGTATGCTCAAGATGAAAGGTCTTAAGCATAATGTGCTGAACGCCAAGCTACACCAGCGTGAAGCCGAAATAGTGGCAGAAGCAGGTAAGACAGGTACCATTACCATTGCCACGAACATGGCTGGACGAGGCACAGACATTAAACTCACCGCTGAGGTTAAAAAGGCGGGGGGGCTTGCCATTATCGGAACGGAAAGACATGAGTCACGCCGTGTGGACAGACAGCTCAGGGGACGTGCAGGACGACAGGGTGACCCGGGCTCATCACAATTCTTTGTCTCCCTGGAGGATGATCTTATGCGCCTGTTCGGGTCAGAGAGGATATCAGGCATAATGGACAAACTGGGACTGAAAGACGGGGAGATGATTCAGCACCCGATGATCACCAAGTCGATAGAGAGAGCCCAGAAGAAGGTGGAAGAGAATAACTTCGGCATCAGAAAGAGGCTGCTTGAATATGATGACGTCATGAACTCGCAGCGGGAGGTGATATACAGCAAACGCCGCCATGCATTGCTGGGTGAGAGACTCAGCGTTGACATCGCCAACATGATGTACGATGTCACCGAGAACATCGTCAACACTTACAAGGACTACTCAGACTACGAGGAGTTCCAGTTTTCCCTCATCAGATCCCTGTCAATCGATTCTCCTGTGCCGAGGGAGGAGTTCAGCAAGATGGGCAACGAAGAGATCATTGACATATCCTATTCAAAGGTGCTTGATGCATACCGGCGTAAGAGCGAGATCATCGCTTCAACAGCCTATCCTGTGCTGAAAGATGTCTATGAGAGAATGTCTGCCACCTATGAGAATGTGGTAGTGCCTATCTCTGACGGGGCCCGGACATATAACGTCGTTACCAACCTCAAGGCATCCGTTGAGAGCCAGGGCAGGGAGGTGCTTCGCTCATTTGAGAAGACATCCGTGCTGGCTACAATCGATGACGCATGGCGCGAGCATCTCCGTGAAATGGACGATCTCAAGCAGTCGGTGCAAAATGCGACCTATGAACAGAAGGATCCACTGCTCATCTACAAGTTTGAATCATTTGAGCTCTTCAAAACAATGGTTAATAAGGTAAATAACGATGTGGTAAGCCTGCTGATGAAAGGCACTATCCCTGTTTCGTCGCCCGATAATGTAAGGGAGGCACAGCGCCGTAAACAGGCAGACACCAGCCGACTGAGGACCCAGAAGAGCGATTTTGACAGCTATCGCAGCGGTGGCGGAGGCTCCCCCGAACAGAGACAGAAGCAGACCACACCGGTAAGGGTGGAAAAGAAGGTTGGAAGGAATGACCCGTGCCCTTGCGGAAGCGGTAAGAAATACAAGCACTGCCACGGCCAGAACCTTGACGATTCTGCCGGTGCACAGGCATGACAAAATCAGCCTTTCAGCTTCAGGTTTTCAAATGCTTTGACGATCCTGACCTGCATGGACCTGCTTACGGGTACCAGCGGCAACCTCAGGTAATTCTGGCAGAGCCCCATATTGCTCATTATGGCCTTGATGCCACCAGGATTTCCTTCGGCAAAAAGCAGTTCGGTCATCTCAAGTAACTGCAATTGTGTCTCCCTGGCTGTCTTAAAGTTACCCTTAAGAGCCTGCTGAACCATCTCGGAACATTCCGCCGGGAAGGCGTTGGCCAGGACGGAGATGACGCCTGAACCTCCTGCTGCCGCAAAGGGCAGGATATCCACATCATTTCCTGCCATAACCATGAAATCCTCAGGCTTGTCTCTTATGATCTTCATCAGGCTCTCGAAATTCCCGGAACACTCCTTTATTCCGATTATGTTCTCGCAGTCCTGTGCAAGCTTGATACATGTCTCCGGCAGGATATTGGTACAGGTGCGCGACGGCACATTGTACAGAATAACGGGCACAGGACTGGCCATGGATATCTGCCTGAAGTGCTGGTAAAGTCCCTTCTGGCATGGCTTGTTATAATAGGGAGCAACAGAGAGGATAGCGTCAACACCGGTGAGGTCAGACTCCCTGATTGAACTTACTATCTCAGAGGTGTTGTTGCCTCCCATTCCGAGTACTATCGGAACCCTGCCATTAACAGCCTCCACGGTAAATGATATTAATGCACCCTTCTCGTCGGAGCTGAGGGTTGATGCCTCGCCTGTTGTGCCCAGCAGGATAATATAATTCACTCCTCCGGCTATAAGGTGTTCAACTATACGCCCCATGGAGGCAAAGTCAATGCTCAGGTCACTTTTGAATGGGGTGATAACTGCAACACCCGTCCCCTTGAATTTCTTCATCATTAAACAATTTCTCTATTTGTTACTGGATTTTATGCCCTTGTCTCAGGGCTGCTGATCAATGACAGATAATGCATCGCCTGATCGATAAAATACGCAATGCTGAAAGGTTTCTCCGTTTTTATCAGGAGATCATAAGGCGTCTTCTCAGGCTCACTGGTGATGTCAGGCCCTACCTTCATTACAGCCGGGGTCATTGCCACAAGACACGTCAGCTGAAAAAGGTTCGAGGGATTAATATCAATGATCAGATCGAATTTTGTTGAATTGAAGGTCCTGGCATCTTCCGAGACGGGAAAGAATGCCCAGTTGAGGTCCTTCCTCCTGAGGAACTTCATATAGGTCAGCCCTGTCAGCCTGTCAGGCACACTCTTGCCGGGTATCCATGTCATCACTTCCACACTCTTACCCATCTCAGTCAACTGCCTGTTCAGGGCTGCCAGATGTTGAAAATCCTTCTCGAAGGATGCATCCCACAAAATACCAACCTTTTTTACCGTTTCAAAGTTAAAATCCTGGTTCATCCTCCTCAGGGCGGAGAGGCGCCTGTTGAGTATTATCCTGCCGGCTTTTAATCTGAGATTGTAAAAAAGTTCCATAAGAATACAAACCTATATTTTTTTTGGCTTATGAGGGTTATGCAACCGATTATTCTTTCATCATTTTGACAAACTCCTCCTCTGAAAGCACAGGAATGCCCAGTTCAAGGGCTTTTGCCCTCTTGGCCGGGCCCATGTCGCGGCCGGCCACGATGAACGAGGTGCTTCCTGAGACGGATGCAGAGGCCTTTCCACCGGCTGCTTCTATGGCTGCCTTGATACCATCACGTGAAAAACCTTCAAAAGTGCCGCTGACGACGATGGTCTTACCTGAAAGGGGGCCGGCTGTTTTTGCCTGTTGTGCCGGTCCTGTGAAGGTCATGCCGGCAGCTTTCAGGCGTCTGATTATCTCGATGTTATCCTTGTCGGAGAAGTACTCCCTGATACTGGCGCTGATACGGGGTCCTATCTCAGGCAAAGCGGCGAGCTGTTCCTCAGTGGCCTCAACCAGCATATCAATGTCAGTAAATCCAGCAGCTATTGTCTTTGCTACTGTCTCACCCACATGCCTGATACCCAGCGCAAAAAGCTTCCTGTGCCATGGGGCTGACAGTGAGCCCCGCAGACCGGTTATGATGTTGAGGGCTGATTTATCACCCAGCCGCTCCAGTGAAGCCAGCTGTTCCTGCCTGAGATCATACAGGTCTGCCACGTTATGTATAAGACCCTTTGACCAGAGCATCTCCACTGTCTCCTCACCCAGGCCCTCAATATCAAGAGCCTTCCTGGAGACAAAATGTATGATGCGGCGTGTTATCTGGGGCGGGCAGTGCAGGTAGTTTGGACAGTAGTGGTTAGCCTCCCCCTCGGTACGTACCAGTGGTGTCCCGCATTCCGGACACCTGTCCGGGAAGATGACCTCGCCTGACTGGCCGGAGCGCCGTTCCCTGTCCACACCTACAATCTTGGGTATGATCTCACCGCCTTTTTCAATGATAACGCTGTCTCCGTAATGCAGGCCGAGAAGTATTATCTGGTCACTGTTGTGCAGCGAGGCACGTTTTACCGTTGTGCCTGCGAGAAGAACAGGACGCAGGTTGGCAACCGGGGTTACATTACCTGTCCTGCCCACCTGGAAATCGACCGAGAGAAGCTCTGTAACAGCCTGTTCGGCAGCATACTTGTATGCAATGGCCCAGCGGGGCGATTTGGCAGTGCTTCCCAGAAGCCTCTGGGCAGCAAGTGAGTTAACCTTCACCACCACCCCGTCAGTGTCATAGGGCAGCTTCCGTCGTTCATGCTCCCATGAGGTGATGAAGCTGATCACTTCATCCATCCCTTTGCACAGCTCCATCACGTCAGGTGTACGGAATCCCCATCCACGTGCTGCCATTATATTGTCGTAATGATTATCCGACGGCAACTGATCCCCAAGGAGGTAGTAAAGGAAACAATTGAGAGGGCGTGTTGCCACTATGCGCGGGTCAAGCAGTTTCAGCGTTCCTGCCGCAGCATTACGGGGATTGGCGAAGAGAGGCTCACCTCGCGATTGCCTCACAGCATTCATCTCCTCAAAGCCTTTATGCGGCAGGTAGATCTCGCCGCGCATGACAAAGGAGGAGGGAAGGTCTTTCGCACTGACGGTGACGGGGATACTGCGTATGGTCCTTACATTGGCTGTTACATCATCACCTGCCAGACCGTCACCCCTGGTGACGGCCCTCGCCAGGGTGCCGTTCTCATAGGTGAGGCTGATGGAAACACCGTCGTACTTTAGTTCACAGACATACTCCGGTTCATATCCAAGGGTCTTCTTTATCCTTTCACCGAAATCAACGATCTCTTCAGGGCTGTAAGTGTTGCCCAGCGATAACATGGGCCATACATGTTCAACCTGTACAAACTCCTCGGTGACATCACTTCCGACCCTCATGGTGGGTGAGTCGGGTGTAACCAGTTCCGGAAAATTCTTCTCGATAGCCTGGAGCTCGTTCAGCAGGATATCAAACTCAAAATCTGATATAACAGGCTGATGCAGTACATAATACCTGTGGTTATGTTCATTGATGGTTTTTCTCAGCTCTTCAGCCCTTTTTTTTGCGTCGACAAGCTTCATATACAATATCTGTCACTCGGAAAACATTAAAATCAACTCCATACACCCGGTATCTCCCTGCCGCAGGTACACTTACCGTTGCTGAGGGTGTTGGCAACTATCCTGTAACCGCTCCTGTCTATAACTTTCTCCTTGCAGTAGGGGCAAATGGTATCCTCAACCCCCGCCCCGGGAAGGTTTCCAAGATATACATATTTCAAACCTTCGCTATGCGCAATTGCGACAGCCTTCTGAAGTATGCCTGCAGGGGTGGGCGGGAGGTGCTCAAGCTTGTACTGGGGCTGGAAACGGCTGAAATGCAGCGGTGTGTCGGTAAAGCCATTTTCAGCGAGCCACCCGCACATCTGTCTTATCTCATCCGGCTTGTCGGTCCAGCCCGGGACAACCAGGTTGGTGATTTCCAGCCAGACACCCTCGTCGAGGTATGTCTTCAGGGTGTCGAGCACAGGTTGAAGCTTACCGCCGTTGAGCTTCAGGTAGGTGCTGTCGGTGAACGACTTGAGATCGATATTTGCACCATCAATATAGCGGCATAGCTGCCGGAGTGGTTCTCTGTTAATATAGCCGTTGGAGACCATGATATTCTTTATGCCTTCTTCCCGGGCCAGCCTGGAGGTCTCATAGACATATTCATAAAAGGTAACCGGTTCGGAATAGGTATAGGCTATGGACCTGCAGCCCGCGGCTGCAGCCTGCGACACCACTGCCTCAGGTGGAAGATTATAGTTCCTTGTTTTATCCGGGGATGTCTGTGAGATAGTCCAGTTCTGGCAGTTAAGACATGCCAGGTTACATCCTGCTGTGGCAATGGAAAAGGCTGATGATCCCGGGAGAAAGTGGTAAAGCGGCTTCTTCTCCACAGGGTCAATATTAACAGCACAGGGGTTTCCGAATGCCATGGTGTAAAGCTTTGACTTTCTGACGATCCTGTTGCGGCAGTCGCTTAACTCTCCCTCTTTTAGTGTACATTCGTTTGGGCAGATACGGCAAACCACACCTCTCGCACTATCCTCCTGGAACATGGCAAGCCTCTCATGCGGGTCCGGCTTTGCGGCATCAACAGCAAAAGGAGAGATAAAGCCGGCAGCCATGGCAAGTGAACCCTGCCTGGCAAATGTCCTTCTTGATATCTTCATTTTCCTTTTTTCCAACTAAACCTCAATAGTGTTATCAAAGCGTAAAACTAATGCCTAATCGTCACCGATACAACTATTCCGGACGCCAAAATAACAGCTGCCAGGATAAAACTTGCATTGGCCGTTCCGGCCAACGGCACAAGCAGCGTGGCAACGGTAAGGTACCCGAGCGCTGAACCGGCAAGGTCTGCGGCATAGACTATCCCTGTTGTACTGCTGCCTGACGTACGGGCCGTGAGTATCCGGTATATCACTCCGGTGAAAAACCCTGCAAGCGGCAGGGCAATAAAAATAAATGCCAGAACCGGACCGGGAGCCGAGGTCACGAGAGTCGGCGTCATGAGACCTGTCAGGGTAAAGAGAGCTGTAATCAACAAAGCAGGTATCTTCAGATCTGTAATAGCTGCTTTCCCCCGCCAGGAGGCTCCTGCCGCCAGTCCAGCCATCAGAAGAGACAGGATGACGGCCGACAGAATGTAGATGTTTCCAACAGCCATCTGCAGTATAAATATCATTATCATGCCAAAACCGGCGAGTCCGGCTGATGCTGTAAACATCATAAGACTGCCCCGGGTAGCAAAGATGAACGGTATTAGCACCAGCAACGCAAGGAGTGTTATAATGCCGCCTTTTACACCCATTTTCTCAAGAGAAAGGATATTTGCAAAAAGTGATGATACAGGCCTTGAGGCTGTATTCATGCCTGAACTGCTGTCGGTCTGAGACAACACCTGGTCTCTCCTGGCCCTGATTTCGTTGTCATCCAGATAGTCGCTGTTGACATAGTTACTTGCCAGGGACTGCTCTTCAGCAAGCCTTACTACCCCTGAGGTCAGCGGCTTATCAGAAGCAATGGCATAAAGGAGTGTGCCCGGAATAATCGTTACATGGCTGAACACGCCGGTCATGGCATTGTACAACGGCGAAAATCCTTTTCTGTAACTCTCAGGTGAATAGTTGTACCATGGCATAGGGGTACACATAAAGATGCCGTTCGCAGAAAGATGATCCTTAATAGTTCTGAAATATTCTGCAGTATAGAATCTGCTGACTGACAGGGTGGAAGGTGGCGGTATCAGCTGTAGCACGGCGTCATACATCTCCCCGCTTTCTCTCATGAAGGTGACAGGGTCAGTTCTCTCCACCCTGACCCTCATTGTGCCGCAGACCGTATCATGCGCTCCTTCTGCCTTGAGTAGTCCGGGGTCAGGCTCAAGATAACTTAGCTCCCGGATATCGTACTTGCTTAATTCCGCAAGATGTCTTTTCAGTCCGCCCGATATAAGGATTACCTTATCATATCCCTCTCTTTGAAGCATGGCGTAGTGAATATTCTCCTCGGCGGTGATCAGGTCGTTCATGAAGAAAAGCGGCCTGTGATCGTAGAATACGGTATTCTCTCCGCCATAAACACCCATAGAGATATTTCCATATGGGGTGTCAATGCTTTTTTCAACCTTCACCCCACGCAGGAGCATTGATCTGAAAGCTTTATCAGGATGGATAACCACCGATAGCACGGTAACAGGTATGAGAATTACCAGGGCTGCTCTTCCAACCACGGGCGGATAATCCATAAGCCAGGTAACAATGATTGTTGAGGTCAGGAGGATGAGTATATAAAGCTGATAGTTGGGGATACTGACAGTCACGGTCAGGGCTGTCAGGAGGCCGGCAGTAACTGATCCTGCCGTCTCGGTTCCGAAACTGCTCCCCGGCGTGGAAGCACCCGTTTTTTGCCTCATTGATGAGAAACGAACAAAAACCAGTGATGATATAAAGGTCACCGGGGCTATGCTGACAGCAACGATTACAAGCATCTGCTGAAAGGAGGGGGTCTCGCCTGGACTGAGTATGAGAGAGTTCATTACCACGAACATGACGGGAGACAGAGCAGTACCTGAAATGAGTGTCCATATCATCCTCCGAATGTTAATTATCTGTGATCTGCTGCCTGCGAGGGCTCCGGCAGCGGCGATTATCAGCCATAACCAGAGAAAGAGTCCTGCACCTGCCTCAGTGCCTCCTGCAAGGATGGCAGCTTCACGCATCATAATAAACTGGGAGGATGAGCTCAGGAAGCCTGTGAGGAAAAGCAGGGGCACCATATTTTTCTGTGGAACCGGAGTTGCGCCGCGGGCTGCGTGCCCGGGACCGTCATTGAGGCCGTGCCCGCCTGATCTTAAGTAATAGCCGGTGTGCCATGTAAGGTGAATGATAGCGGCAAATGCCATCGCGATGCCCATCTCCACATGCCAGGGAAGAAGGCTTCCTGCCAGGGGAATATCCCATTTGTAGTTTATTTTAAGTGCCAGGAAGAGCCCTATCAGGGCGGTAGCTGTGAATGAACCCAGCAGTATCCAGTTCCAGAACCTGCGATGTGAGTTCCTGCCTGTGAAACCTGTGGAGCCAAGGTACAGGGAGAAGAGATAGACAAACAGCGTGGCCACTCCTATAGGCAGGACATGATAGGTCATTGCTCCTCCTATTCACCGAAGACATAGGCCTCGTAGACAAAGATCTCCGTATCCTTGTCCTTCCAGCCGTCCCATCCGATACCTGCTTTGTCACGGGCGCAGTATCCAAGGAATTGTTCAGTATTCCAGCCTCTCTCAACAGCCACCTGGGGCAGCAGAGTTCCTGACCTGAAGCCTTTCTTAAGATAAATCCCGTGTTTCCCTGTCTCTATCTCACTTATGCTGTTAATCTTCTTCATCGGGCCCAGCACTGAGATCTCAATATGTATAGACGGATACTCTGATTTTGAGAGTACAGGGAACCTCGGGTCGCCGAAAGCAGCTTCGACGGCCATGTTTCCGATTACTTTCCACAGAGGGTCAGGTGATGTGAACCGGCCTATGCAACCACGCAGATCCCCCTCCTTTGTCAGTGTCACAAATGCGCCGAGGGGTTCTTTCAGGCGGGGGGTGAGTTTTGCCTGAGGTACCGGCCCGGGTTTGAGACCGTTCAGATGGGCAGTGATGGCCTCCCTGGCTATTGTTAACAGCGTCGCCTTTTCACCTGCGGTAAGAGTGAAGGCTTCCGAAGCATCAGCAGCCGGCTGTTCCTGTTGTTTCATCTCCGCCACAATAGCATTGTATCCGACAACCTCATCCCTGGCACCTCGTGGTGAATCTCCTGAATTGGAATATTCTACGTTGCGCATGACGATGCCCTCACTCTTTTCAGCGAGGTAGAGCAGCACGAGTCCTGCCGGCCAGCCGCACATGGCTGTGGCAAGATTTTCAGTGCCGGACGACTCTATCTTTCTTATTGTCTTCAGGAACCCTTCGGGATCACCATTAACTATGGCATCACTGCTAAGCCTGTCGACACGGCGGGCATTATCATAGGAGGGATAATGCGAGAAGTCGCTGCTGATGACAAACAGGTTCCGGCTGTTGAACCAGGGTTGCAGACCTGAGGCAACAGCCTTGATAATGCTTGTATTGTGTGTACCGATCAGCACAGGGACAATCTTGGGAACATTTTTGAAATGATACTGGATGAATGGCAGCTCTACCTCGAGTGAGTGTTCGGGAATATGAGCCACATCCTTCTCTATGAACCACTTGTTAGTCGATTTCAGCTTCTCCCCAAGCTCTTTGTTTACCTTCAGTGTGCCGAGAGGCGTCACCAGGTCACCTGATGTATAGACTGCCGCTCCTTCGAAAGCGTACCTGTGACTCACCCCGATAAGGAATATATTTTCATAACTGGCATCTGCCGGCACGGCGGCAAATCCGGCAGCGGCAGTGTGGCCGGAGAAAACATATCCGGCATGAGGAACAATGATGGCTCTTACTGACACCCCGGATCCGGCTTTTTTACATGAGGCAAAGTAACCGGCAAGCTCACTTCTGAGTCTGTCGGCCCCGGCCGGATAGAAACTGCCGGCCACAACAGGCTGCCTGTCACGCCCGGCTCCTTGTCCGAATATGTTCATAAGCGGCATAATTAACATTATCAGGATGAGACAAACCGTTTTCATAAAACAGCCGTTACAACCAGTAAAGTTAAACTAAAAACCGTTAAAACTGACGATGAGAACCTCAGATAAGGACGATATTTTCCTTCAGGGTATTGCCGTCTTCGTCGACGCCATAGAGCCTTATGCCGACACTGCATGTGGCATCAGCCGTGACATCAAGAAACGGGGAGAGAGATTCTCTCACATCTTCCTCACCCATTGAGTCATATTCCTCTATGTCAAAGTAGAGATGGACAAAAAGAATATGATCATTCTTTTTAATCTTGGTGAGCACCTTCAATATCTTCCCCATCCAGATCACCGATGAAGTATTGAAGTAATCGACATTGAATTTCAGGTTTGTACTCTCTGCGGGGTTTTTTGCATACTCGGAAGCCCACTTATACAGAGGTTCAAAAAAACCTGAGGCGTTCTCCGGCAAAGATTTGCCTGTAAACGTTAAATTACCTGATGCAGCGGCAAAACTAACCTGCGGTGTTTTAGATGTTGCATCAATTCGAATATCCTGTAATTTTACCATAGCCAGTCGTTTCTTCCCATGTCACCCATATGCTGCGGGGCTAACATGATAAAGGTAACCTGTTTTTTGCTAAGGTAATTCCGCATTCGTCAAAAAATAACACACAGTTATCAACTTTTTTAGGCTATTTATCCACCGGATGACATGCATTTTCAGGCAATTCGTATAGAAGGAAATATTATCTTTGCAGCCATAATTAAAAGAGGATGGAGAACCTGCTCAGAACGGGTATAAGAGAGGCTGTAAGGAGCCTTTACGGTAAGGATGCAAGCGACGATCAGCTGCAGATTCAGAAGACAAGGAAGGAATTTGAGGGTGATCTTACCCTGGTGGCTTTCCCGCTTGCCAGTCTTTCACAGCGATCACCTGAGAAGACAGCCGGGGAGATCGGCGAATACCTGGCTGCGCACCTTGATGCCGTCAGCGGATATAATGTCATCAAAGGGTTTCTGAATGTGACCATCGCACCTGCCGAATGGGCGCGGACCCTGCAGGAGATATCGGGCGTAACACGCTACGGATTCATGGTACCGGGACCGGAAGCAGAGACTGTCGTCATCGAGTATTCATCCCCTAACACGAACAAGCCGCTTCACCTCGGACATATAAGGAACAACCTGCTTGGATTCTCCCTTTCGAGGATATGTGAAGCTGCAGGGAACAATGTCATAAGGACGAACATAGTAAATGACCGCGGTATACACATCTGCAAATCGATGGTGGCCTGGCAGAAATTCGCCAACGGAGCAACACCTGCCACAACGGGTAAAAAGGGCGATCATTTTGTAGGTGATTACTATGTGCTTTTTGAAAAGCAGCTCAGGGAAGAGGCAGAGAAGCTTATTGCCGCCGGTGCAACGCCTGAGGAAGCCCGCGACAATGCCCCGCTGATGCAGGAGGCACGCAGGATGCTGGTGAAGTGGGAGGCGGGCGACCCTGATACGGTGAGCCTGTGGCAGATGATGAACTCATGGGTATATGAGGGCTTCGACGTGACATACCGTGCCCTCGGGGTGGAGTTCGACAAAATATACTATGAATCAGACACCTATAAGGTGGGCAAGGAGATTGTGCTACGCTCGCTCGGGGAGGGACACCTCGTACGCCGGGATGATGGCTCGGTGTGGATCGACCTGACAGCCGATAAGCTTGACCAGAAACTGCTGCTGAGATCTGACGGCACTGCTGTCTATATGACACAAGACCTTGGAACGGCAGTAATAAGATATAATGATTACCACTTTAACAGGCACATATATGTTGTCGGTAATGAGCAGAACTATCACTTCCAGGTGCTTGCCCTGACCCTCCTCAGGATGGGATATGACTGGGCAGGGGGACTTCATCATTTCTCCTACGGCATGGTGGAGCTGCCTGAAGGAAAAATGAAGTCGAGGGAAGGTAAAGTGGTTGATGCCGACGACCTGATAGCCGAGATGACTGAAACAGCTACCGTGATGTCACAGGAGCTGGGTAAACTGGGAGGGTATAACGAGACGGAGAAGAGGAACATATGCAGGCAGATAGGACTGGGTGCTTTGAAATATTATATACTTAAAGTCGATCCCAGGAAGAATATGACGTTTAATCCTGCGGAATCAATTGACTTCAACGGAAATACAGGGCCATTTATCCAGTATACCTATGCCCGTATCAGATCGGTTATGAAAAAGGCCGGGGAGACAGGCGTGAAAGCTGCAAATGAAACAGTTGGAGGCGTTATACCTAACCTGAAGGAGGTAAGCGTGATAAAACTGCTGAACGATTTCCCCGCACTGGTGAGGGAGGCAGCCACCGGAATGAGTCCCGCCCTGATAGCAAACTACTGCTATGAACTGGCCAGGGAGTTCAACCAGTTCTATCACGATTTCACAATACTTGGTGAAAGCGATGAGATGCTGCGCAGCTTCAGGCTAAGGCTGTCAGAGATGACAGGAAAGGTGCTGGAGAGCGGACTATGGCTCCTGGGTATAGAGGCCCCGGAAAGAATGTAAAAACTATATAGGAGAATTATGTTTGAAAGCCTGAGTGAAAGACTGGAGAGGTCATTCAAGATACTGAAGGGAGAGGGAGTAATCTCTGAAATAAATGTGTCGGAGACGCTGAAGGATGTACGCCGGGCATTGCTCGACGCCGATGTTAACTTCAAGATAGCCAAACAGTTTACAGATACGGTAAAGCAGAAGGCGATAGGCCAGAATGTGCTGAAGGCAGTCAAGCCTTCGCAGATGATGATCAAGATCGTTCATGACGAGCTTGTGCTGCTGATGGGAGGGGAAAGAACCGACATAAATATCAAGGCCAATCCTTCTGTCATCCTGATCGCCGGCCTCCAGGGGAGTGGAAAAACAACCTTCAGCGCCAAACTGGCAAAGCACCTGAAGAGCAAGCGGGGTAAGAACCCTATGCTGGTGGCCGGAGACGTTTACAGGCCCGCAGCAATTGAACAGCTCAAGGTTCTCGGCACACAGACCGAGGTGCCTGTCTATACTGAAGAGGGAAGCATGAATCCCGTCGACATAGCCCGTAATGCCATCAAAGAGGCAAAAAAAAGCGGTCATGACCTTGTCATCATAGACACGGCAGGCCGTCTGGCAGTCGATGAGGAGATGATGAATGAGATAGCAGCCGTAAAGAATGCGGTCAATCCTCATGAGACACTCTTTGTCGTCGATTCGATGACGGGCCAGGACGCTGTCAACACCGCTTTTGAGTTCAACGAGAGAATCGATTATGACGGGGTGGTGCTGACCAAGCTTGACGGTGACACAAGGGGAGGGGCAGCCCTCTCAATAAGATCGGTCGTCAACAAGCCTGTGAAGTTCATCAGCGCCGGTGAGAAGATGGATGCCATAGATATCTTCTATCCGGAGAGAATGGCTGACAGGATACTGGGTATGGGTGACATCGTCAGCCTTGTCGAGAAAGCACAGGAGCAGTATGACGAAGCAGAGGCCCGGAAACTACAGAAGAAGATCGCCAGGGACCAGTTCGACTTCAACGACTTCATCACGCAGATACAGCAGATAAAGAAGATGGGTAACATGAAGGACCTGATGGGCATGATCCCCGGTGTGAGCAAGGCTATCAAGAACCTGGACATAGACGACAACGCCTTTAAGGGTATTGAAGCCATCATTGCCAGTATGACTCCTGCCGAGAGGTCAAACCCCGTGCTGCTTAACGGCAGCCGCAGAAAACGTATTGCCGAAGGCAGCGGAACGACGGTGATGGATGTTAACAGGCTCCTGAAGCAGTTTGACGAGACGCGCAAAATAATGAAGATGGTGGCCAAGGGAGGCGACATCTCCAAACTTGCAGCACGACGATAACAGGAGGGCAGGAGCCGGGGATGAGGCCACAGGACGTCCCAACAGACCTTCAGACCTGAGACCTTCAGACTTGAGACTTGAGACCTTCAGACGGAGCCCCGCCCCGCGGGGCGACAGACTGCAAGACCGCATGACCGCATGACTGCAAGACTGCAAGACCGCAAGACCGCAAGACCGCAAGACCAGAAAAAAAAGATATGTACCAGATCATCGATGGAAATGAAACCGCCGCAGCAATAAGAGGCGAGATAGCTGCTGCCGTCAGGGAGATGACGGCCCGCGGATCACGTGTGCCACACCTGGCTGCCATCCTCGTAGGTAATGACGGCGGAAGTGAAACTTATGTGTCTCACAAGGTGAAAGATTGTGCGGAGGTGGGCTTCCGGTCCACTCTCATCAGGATGGATGCCTCGGTGAGTGAGGAGGAACTGCTGGCGAAAGTTGACGAACTCAACAGAGACCCGGAACTCGACGGTTTGATAGTACAGCTGCCGCTGCCGGATCATATATCTGAAAATAAAGTCATTGATGCCATCAACCCGGAAAAGGATGTCGACGGGTTCCATCCGGTAAATGTTGGCAGGATGGTAGCCGGACTGCCATCATTCGTGTCTGCAACACCTGCCGGCATCATGGAGCTGCTGAAGAGATACCATATACCTCTTAAAGGAGCGGAATGTGTGGTTGTGGGAAGAAGCAATATCGTCGGCAGGCCTGTGAGCATTCTGCTGTCACAGAAGGGTATCGACGCGACAGTCACCGTTGTGCACAGCCGCACACGCGATATGGCTGACATCATAAGGAGAGCCGATATCATCATAGCTGCCATCGGTAAGCCCGGATTCATTACATCCGACATGGTAAAGGAGGGTGCGGTAGTAATCGATGTGGGAACGACGCGGGTACCTGCTCCGGAGAAAAAAGCCGGGTGGAGACTCAGGGGAGATGTCGACTTTGAGAGCGTCGCTCCCAGGTGTGCTTATATAACACCTGTTCCCGGCGGTGTGGGACCGATGACAAGGGTGTCACTGCTGATCAACACCCTCAAAGCCTGCAAGAGATAATTTAATCCTTTGGAAGTGTTAACCCTGTGAAATAGAGGTCATAACCACCTTTCCCCCCTGACCTGTCCGAAGAGAAGACAAGGTATCTGTTTTCAAACCTGATATCGGTTCCCAGCACCGGACGATATTCATTTGCCGCACTGTTGATGCGGGGCCCCAGGTTAACGGGAGCGCTCCATTTTCCCTTCCTGAATACGGAATAGTAGAGGTCGAACCCTCCGTAACCGCCCGGCATCTCTGAAGCAAAGACCATGTACCTGCCCCTGACAAACGGACATTTGTCGTCATAAACACTGTTTACACTGTCAACGGCGTCAGGTGCTGCCGCCCCGGAGAGCAGCCACTCATCAAGGTTCATCACGGAAGGCCTCCTCATCATATAGATATCGAAATTACCGGCCCTGTCCGAGCAGAAATACCCGGTGTCGAGCGAACTGCTGAGAGAAAAGTAGGCATCATTGAATGATGAGTTAAACAGTGTCACCGGTACCGGCTCATCAATGACAGTGGCTGGTGAGTAGACCGGGGTGTAGCTGGTATAGACAAGGTCCAGGCCGTGGCTATCGGTCGCGGTGGCTGCCACCATATATTCCAGGCCGTTCCGGCTGTTGAAGAAGCGGTAGGGACCGAACTCATTGCCACCGGTGTTGAACGCATTGACAAGCCTGTCGAGAAAGGCATCGGTATTCATCTCGGAATCAAGCATGAAGCTTCCTGTTGTCTGGCCAAAAACATACCATAGCATCCCATGCGTCAGGTCAAATTCACCACCGGAACTCTGCCTGTTCGAAGAAAAGACAACAGGATGGCTCGAGTTGATGCGTGATGCCTCTATGTCCATATTGTAATCGTCAAACTGAGTGTTGAGCCCATCCAGGGACATCACAGTATCCGGGAAGATTCCCATCTCGTAGTTGACCTTAAGTGGCTTATCCTGACATCCTGGTAATACAAGCAGAATGACAACCACCGGTATAAGTGCCCATAGTCTGCTTCCGGTCATAAAAATCATTTTAATAATAACGTCTTGCAAAGGGGTTTAATATGGGAAATACAAAAAAAAACCGGACCATGGGCCCGGTTTCAGAAGGTAGAATTCAGGTTAATTCTAGGGTAATATTTGGTTTGAGGGTAATCTTCTGAACTCAATTATAAGATGAAAACCGGCGGCGGATGGTTGCGTGGGTAAGAAACTTTTTTCCAATGCGCTGTTTATCATGTTTATAAAATGAACCCCCTGTTGATAATTGATTCGGGTAATATGCCAATCTTATCATTAATCTATTACATTTGCAGAATATTTTTCGGGGAGATGGAAGAAGAGAAATACGGTTTTGTGAATGACAGTGAGGTGGAAGAGGCGGTTCTCCGGTTTGAAAGAATGCGGAACAACAAGGAGACCTGTTATTTCGATGTCATTGAGCTTGAGGCAATCATAGATTATTACCTGGAGGGAAACAACCCGGTGCATGCCTTTGAGGCAACGTCACTGGCATGTGAACTGCATCCCAACTCTGTTCCCATACTTATCAGGAAAGCACGTGTGCTGCTTGAAAAGGGCAGGGCAACAGAGGCTCTGACAATTTCAAAGAGACTTGAAAATATCGAGCCCGGCAACTGTGATATCTACCTGTGTAAAGCTACCGCACTGGCTATGCTGGGAGATATGGCCAATGCCCGGCGGGTGTTCGATATGGCACTGGCAACCGATGCTGAAGACCAGGAGACAATACTGTACAGCATCACCCTTGTTCTTCAGAACCTGAACTACCACGAGGAGATGATTCCTTATCTGCACATGCTGGCAGACCTGGAACCTGACTTCCCGGCACATATTTATGATCTTGCCTATGCCTACGACAAAAAAGGCGATCATAGAAACAGTGTAAAGTATTATAACATGTACCTCGAAGAGGATCCTTTCTCCGACAGTGCATGGTATAACCTTGGTATAATCTACAATAAGATAGGTGAATACGGCAAGTCAATTGAAGCTTATGATTATGCCCTGGCCCTGAACCCGGAAAACACCTTTGCCCTCTTTAACAAGGCCAACATACTGAGTAACCTCGAGAAATACAGTGAGGCGATGGATGTTTACCGTGAGTTCGTTGAAGAAGAGCCTGACAGCCTTGAGGGACTGACATATCTTGCCGAATGCTATGACAAGACCGGTGACGAGGAGATGGCCCGCAAGTATTACTCTGAAGCTATTGATATTACACCTGACTTTCCGGATCCCTGGTACGGACTCGGACTGCTTTCACTGTCGCGTAACAGACCCGCAGAGAGCATTGCTCCGCTGAAAAAGGCTATCGACATTGATCCGGAGAACCCTGATTACTGGTTTTCTCTGGGTAAAGCCTATATCATGATGGGCAATGTAAAGGAGGCCGTCCGGTCGTACAAAGAGACACTGCTGCTTGACGGATACTACGACGAGGCATGGATCGAGATTGGTATCCTTGTCATGATGACTGGGGCATATAAAGGCGCGATACGTCTTCTTAACAGGATAAAGAAAATCAGCGGTGACCTGCCTGGAATATATTTCCTTCTTGCATCATCATACCTTCACACCAACAACCTGACAGAAGCAGCCAGGGCATTAATTAAAGCGGTGAGACTTGATAATGAGCTTCTCGAGGAATACGCCGTGCTCCTCCCGGAGAAAAAACTTACCAATGCCATGAAAAGGCTGTTCAGGAAAACAAACTAAACATGAAAATAGCCAGACAACTGCTTTCACATATCCCGGAAAGACCCTCAAAGCCAAGGAACGAAGGACTTACAATGGTAATGGACAAGGGACTTAGTCTCAGGGAAGCCCAGGACCTTGCAGAGGTGGGCAGTGAATATGTAGACTTTGTCAAACTTGGATTCGGCACTTCAATAATCACACCTGGTGTTGAGAAGAAGATACGTGCCTACCATGAGGCAGGTATAACGGTGTATCTGGGCGGGACTCTTTTCGAGGCGTTTATCATAAGAGGACTCTTCAGTGAATATGTTGCTATGTTGAAGGAATACGGTATCAGTATGGTTGAGATTTCAGACGGATCCTACGAATTTGAACATAGTGAAAAGCTTGAATATATAAGGGAGCTGTCGAAAGATTTCACTGTCATCTCCGAGGTAGGGTCAAAAAAGAAGAATATAATATACACTCCCGAACAATGGGTGGAGATGATGGAGTCGGAATTGTCTGCCGGATCCGTTAAGGTCATTGCCGAAGCCAGGGAATCGGGCACTATCGGTATCTATAATGACGATGGCTCGGTGAATATCGAACTTATCAAAACCATCTCCAGGAAAATAGGTTTTCATAATGTGCTGTGGGAGGCTCCTTTGAAACAGCAGCAGGCCTGGTTTATCACTAACTTCGGGGCCAATGTAAATCTCGGCAATATAGCTCCCAATGAGATCATTGCGCTCGAATCACTCAGAGTGGGGCTTAGGAGTGACACCTTCTTCAGTTTTCTTCCGGAGAGCATGAGATGAAGCTGTTCGGAATAATAGGATACCCCCTGGGCCACTCATTCTCCCAGAAACACTTTACTGACAAATTTGCGAGGGAAGGACTCACCGGCCATGCCTACGGCAAGTATGAACTGCGGAGCATAGAGGAGCTGCCTTCTCTTCTTGATGGGGAGCCTGACCTCCGCGGGTTTAATGTGACAATACCCTATAAGGTTAAGGTGATTGATTACCTTAATGAGATTGATGCTGTAGCTTCAGAGATTGGTGCCGTCAATACCGTCAGGGTCACCCGCAGGAACGGGAGACCATGGCTCAAGGGCTATAATACGGATGCGCCCGCCTTCAGGGAATCACTGCTCAGGAACCTGCTTACGTTACCCGAATATGCAATTGTTCTGGGCACCGGGGGTGCCGCCAAGAGTGTTATGCATACCCTCCTGGATCTGAATATAATGACGGCACAGGTATCACGGCAACCCATCAGGGGAGGTTACTCCTACGAAGAGCTTCCGGGTGACGTCATAGGTGAGGCAGGACTGATAGTAAATGCCACTCCCGTGGGTATGGCTCCGGCGACAGATGCCATGCCTCCCATAGACTATACTTATCTCAGAGAGGGTCAGATGCTGTTCGATCTTATTTATAACCCGCCTGTCACTGCCTTCCTGGCAAAAGGGGAGGAGCATGGCTGCCAGACGGTTAACGGACAGGAGATGTTTCTCATCCAGGCCGACCTGGCCTGGGGTATCTGGAACGAAGAGATCAGATAAAAAGTTCTCCCGGATATTCTATTCCCGTCAGCGATAGTCCCTGTGCCGGTGCCGACTGGCCTGCAAGACCCCTGTCCCTACCTTTGAGTATCGATTCGAAATCAGCCACGGAAAGCTTACCTCTGCCCACAGGAATCAGGGTTCCTACGATAGCCCTTACCATATTGCGAAGAAACCTGTCGGCAGTAATGGTAAAGACCAGTCTCTGATCTTCCTCTTCCCAATGAGCAAAAGTGACCCTGCAGATAGTTGTTTTATTGCCGCCATGGAGACGGCTGAAGCTGGAAAAGTCGCTGTGCCTCAGCAATACGTCTGCCGCCTCGTTCATCTTTTGTAGATCCAGCTGCCAGTAAAGCAGCCACGCTGTCTCCGCCATAAAGGGATCTTTCTCCCTGGTGATAGTATACTGATAGGTTCGTGAGAGGGCATCAAACCTGGCATTTGCATCGGGCTTAACCATTACTATCCTCCTCACGGCAATGTCTGCCGGCAGGAGTCCGTTCAGGTTATAGAGCAGCTGGCTGTTGTCATGAAGATCGTCACGAACGGCATCAAAATGAGCGCAGAAAAAAGAGGCATGCACCCCTGTGTCGGTCCTTCCGGCACCGGTTACAGCGGTCGGGGATGCCAGCAATGTGCTTACTGCCTTTGCAAGGATGCCCTGGACGGTGTGCTTGCCTGGCTGTATCTGCCATCCGTTATAAGCAGAACCCCTGAATGATAAAAAAATAAAATAGCGCGCCATATTGTCTGTAAAGCCCAAAGATAGTTAAAGAACATTGTTGCTGCTGATCCTTTTAATTAAATTGCGCCGTTCAAAAAAAACGAATATATGAGCGAACCGGTTTTAAAAAGAGGATTTGCAAGCGACAATAATTCGGGTGTGCACCCGGCTGTGATGAAAGAGCTACTCCGTGTGAACAGGGGCCATGTGGTCGGGTACGGAGATGATCCGTTCACTGAGACGGCAAAGGAGATGCTCCGGAAAGAACTCGGCGGGGAGGCGGAAATATTTTTTGTCTTTACCGGCACAGGAGCAAATGTCCTGGGACTTGCCGGAGTGATGAAATCATGGAACTCAGTCATTACTTCAAGTACTGCTCATATTGAGTCGGACGAGTGTGGAGCCCCTGAGAAATTCACTGGCGGCAAGGTACTGACTGCAGATACCCCAGACGGAAAACTGAGACCGGACATCCTGGCAAGGCATATGCATGGCTTCGATTTTGAACATCACAGCCAGCCGAAAGTGATATCTGTCTCCCAGGCAACAGAGATGGGTACCGTATATACACCGGATGAAGTGAAGGCACTGGCTGACTACGCTCATGCGAATAACCTGCTGCTCCATATGGACGGCGCACGCCTGGCAAATGCAGCTGTGAGCCTTGGTCTGCCATTCAACGACTTCACCACTGCTGCCGGGGTCGATATACTTTCATTCGGGGGGACAAAAAACGGCATGATGTACGGTGAAGCCATCTGTTTTCTGAAGCCCGGACTGTCGGACGGATTCAAATATATCCGCAAACAGGGGATGCAGCTGGCTTCGAAGATGAGGTTCATTGCCGCACAGTACATTGCCTACCTCTCTAACAACCTGTGGAAGGATTGTGCCTCACACGCCAACAGGATGGCACGTGACCTCCAGAAGAAACTGCGGGAGGTAAACGGAATACGGATTACCCAGAAGGTTGAATCCAACGGGGTATTTGTTATTATGCCCGACAGGGTAGCCGCACGCCTGAGCCAGGAATATTTCTTCTATCCATGGAACGAACAGATTTCGGAATACAGACTCATGACCAGCTGGGACACATCTTCAGATGATGTGCGACAATTTGTTGACCGTCTGGAAGCTATCATGTCTGAAGAGAGAGTCTCCTAACTTTTAAGGAACCTTACCAGGAGCAGGACTGAGAAGACAAGGACAGTGGAAAAAAGATAGAACGGAAACCAGAGGATAACCGTAACGGAATCGTTGCTGCCGGAGGTAGCGACTGTGACCAGAATCATTAAAGGGATCGAGATAAGCCATGTTGCAAGTCCGGATTGAGCAATATCCTGCTTCTGCTTCTCATCATACAGGGAGAGTATCTTCCTCTTCGCCAGCCTGACAACCCAGTATATGTTAACAGTGAAGTAAGGAATGATGATAGCTGCGCTGTAGAACCAGAAAAGCCACCTGTGCCATGCCTTTATTTGAAAGTCCTGCAGGGCTCCGAATGACCATGTGATGAACACCACTCCCGCCAGCCCGCAGATGATACCTATATATTGGGTTATCTCGAAAAGAACCTCATCAACTGCTTTTCCTGCAGGTACTTTAAGCGTTGCCAGGCTCCTCATAATCCTGATTATCGCAAGGAGCAGGGCAAAGAGGAAAAAGAGGCGGATAATGAGAGACAGGAAGAGAGTGGTCCATTCCATTGCACATTCGTAACCCATATCAAGGTACTCATGGCCGATATCCGACAAGGCCGCGAAATCAAATACAGTAGCAATAGCTGCCACTACCCCGGAGGCTATGACTGCCATGACTGTGATGTCTGTTCTTAATCCCCTCCTGAATGCCTTAAGGAGTAGTATGGCTGAAGAGACAAACAGCAGCACCCTTACTATATAACCAGCTCCCAGTAAATTACTTAACCGGTCGACATCCTGTGACCTCCCCCTTATCTCCAGGTAGGCGTAAATGTCATAGAAAAGCCACAGGAATGAAAGCGTAAGAAGCCCGAGGGTAATGAGTGAGAGAACCCGGAGCTGTTGTCCTTTTGCCGGCAATGAATTTTCCTTTTTCATAGTTTCATGAATTATTGGTTTTCCTGCAGATCATCTGTTACATAAAATACCTCCTCGACATTCTTGCCGAAAAACCTCGCTATCCTGAAGGCAAGCAACGTTGAGGGGACAAACTTCCCCTTCTCCACAGCATGGATTGTTTGTCTTGTTACAGAAACAGATTCAGCAAGTTCCTCCTGCGACATTTCTCCGTGATCAAACCTTAGCTTCCTGATGTTGTTGTGCAAATGCATATCTTGTAAACTATACAGTACCAAATGTAAAGTATAGTTTACATTAAAACAAATAATTCTGTAAATAATTTGTCGTGTAGGTTAATTACCTGGGTGTGGGAGTATCAATTGTCTTCAACAGGCTCACACAGGAGCATGCTGTCTCCATAACTCAGAAACCGGTAACCGCCGGATAGTGCATGGTCGTATATAGCTTTCCATGAATTGCCGGTAAAGGCAGCCACGAGAAGGAGCAGGGTACTTCGCGGCTGGTGAAAGTTTGTGAGCATGCTGTTTACAATACGGAACCTGTACCCGGGAACAATTATTATATCT
>QKGI01000041.1 GCA_003250475.1 Bacteroidota bacterium
TGCACCAGGGTTGATCCCATTGTGGCCCTGTCAATACAACTGTTGGCTCCTATCTCCACTCCGTCTTCAATGACAACGTTGCCTATCTGCGGTATTTTCATGTAACTGCCTTCGTTCACCGGGGCGAAGCCAAAGCCGTCGGATCCGACCACCACGCCACCATGCAGGATGCAGTCGCTGCCGACAACACAATCATGGTAGATCTTTACTCCAGGATGTAAGGTGGTGTTCTTCCCTACCCTGGCTCTCTCACCAACGAAGACCTGTGCATATATGCTGCATCCATCCTCTACCACTGCATTCTCCTCTATCACAGCATTTGGCCCTATATATACCTCTTTGCCTATTGAAGCGTTCCCTGCAATCACCGCCGAGGGATGTATGCCCTTTTTCACGGGCAGAGCCTGTTCATAGATAGCCAGCAGGCGGGCGACAGACTGGTACGGGTCTTCCACACGTATCAGTGTTGCCTTGATCTCTTTTACAGGTTTAAAGTCCTTCCTGACAAGAATTGCTGATGAGCCGGTGGTGTAAATAAAGGGCTCATATTTTGGGTTGGCAAGAAAAGAGAGTGCTCCTGGTTTGCCCTCCTCAATTTTGGCAATGGTGTTCAGCTTCATCCCCGGATCACCCTCCACGGTTCCGTTAAGCAACTGGGCTATCATTGCAGCAGTAAATTCCATATCTGTTTGTTTTATTAGTCTGATAATATCTCCTTTGGGTAACACAGGTAATATTTGGTCACTTTCTCCGATAGCGCGTCCTTGTCGAATAGATCAGAGACGGCTGTTATGTTTTTCGTGGTTCCGTTCTTGAGCAATATACGCACTTCCGGTGTTCCCGGGGCATATGTCTGGTTATATATGTCCCCGGTGTTTACAAAAAACCTGACCTCATCCTCTTTAAGGTTCATTTTCTCCCGGGTCTTGCGGGAGATCTCTGTCACTCTGGCTTTCTCGAAGGGATTTCTCTGCAGCTCGATAGCAAGAAGATCCCTGTTGACGAAGCGTCCTGACAGCTCTTCCAGCACCCTGTCGCCACATGTCATCCACACTTTGGTGGCAGAGATGATATCACTCTCGTCTAGGTTGGTGAAGTGCCTCACCAGTTGTTTGTGATCCTCCCCCAGTCCTTTGCTGTGACGTTGTTGCAGAAAATACTCCAGGGAAGGCGATCCGAAGAGAATGGTCCCGGCTGCGGTGACCTCCCTGGCCCTCAGCAATAATCCTGTAAGAAGCTTCTCGGCAGAAACAACGGTGCGGTGGTTATAAACCTGCCAGTACATCATACGCCTGGCTATCAGGAACTTTTCAACCGAATAGATGCCTTTCTCATCCACTACAAGCCTGTCGTCTGCGACATTCAGCATCCTGATGATTCTGTCAGAACCTACCGACCCCTCAATCACCCCTGTAAAGAAACTGTCACGTCTCAGGTAATCCATCCTGTCCATGTCCATCTGCCCGGTTACAAGGTCGTGAAAAAACCTCCTGGGGTAATCCCCCTTGAATATGGCTATGGCATCGGTAAGCCTTCCTCCCGTCATGCTATTCATCTCTTCCATGATCAGCAGTGACATGTTCTCATGAGGCATATCCTCAATAAGGGAGTTCTCCAGGGCATGCGAGAATGGTCCGTGTCCTATGTCATGGAGCAGGATGGCAACTAAAACTGCCTCCTCCTCTTCAGGTGAAATGTCAACACCTTTAGACCTGAGCGTTAATATTGCCTGGCCGGTAAGATACATAGCCCCGAGACTATGTTGAAAACGGCTGTGTACAGCTCCCGGGTAGACATAGCTTGACAGGCCCAGCTGCCTGATATTACGGAGTCTCTGAAACCATGGATGACTTACAAGGTCAAAAACAAAATCACTCGGCATACTTACAAATCCGTAAACCGGGTCATTAATGATCTTTCGTTTATTTGTCAACAGGATATCCTTTTATGCCCGCAAATTTATTCAATTGTTTCCAAAATCAGGCAATAAAAGCTTCAGATACAACGCTCCCGTCATTTTTTCCAATGGTGCATCCATTGATAATTGAAAAAATGATATTATCTTTGCAGCCGAATAGAAGGGGTACGAATGGCCTAGGGGACAAAAGTCCCCTATTTTGTTATCAAAAAACAGACTGTGATTACAAAGGACCATATCAGGAGACTTGCAGAGGAGCATATAAGCGGCTCCGGGATCTTCCTCGTGGATGTCAGATTGAGCAGTACGGGACGTATTACCGTTCTCATTGACAGGAACGAAGGTGTGACGATCGACGACTGCGCCTCTCTGAGCAGGAAGATAAGCCAGGAGCTCGGGGAGGAAGTGGGTGATTACGAGCTTAATGTCTCATCTCCGGGACTTGACATGCCGCTTCTGGTTCACCGGCAGTATATTAAAAATGAAGGCCGTATGGTTGATGTAACTGCCAGTGATGGAGAACGTATAAAAGGTATCCTGATGAACGTAACAAAAGGAGGATTTGATCTCAGGACCGAGGCCAGGCAGAAAAACAAAGAGATTGTCACCACGGTGAGATCTTTTAATTTTGAGGATGTTAAATCAGTTAAAGTAATTATATCATTCAAATAACAGAACAGATTACAATAATGGAAAATGTTAATCTCATAGATACTTTTTCAGAATTCAAGGAGCTGAAGAATATTGACAGGCCCACAATGATGAGCGTACTGGAAGATGTATTCAGGGGTATGCTTGCCAAAAAATATGGCTCTGCCGATAATTTTGACATCATCGTCAATATTGACAAGGGCGACTTTGAGATATGGCGTAACCGTGAGGTTGTGGAGGATGAAGAGTTCACCGATGAGAATACCCAGATACCTCTATCCGAAGCTCATAAGATTGACGAGGATTATGAGGTGGGTGAAGAGGTTTCGGATGAGGTTAAATTCCTCGATTTTGGACGCAGGGCAATCCTGGCACTACGGCAAAATCTTGTTGCCCGTATCCTCGACCTGGAAAAGAACAATATCTATCTGAAATATAAAGACCGTATCGGTGACATAGTCACGGGCGAAGTTTACCAGGTATGGAAACGGGAGACCCTGGTGCTTGATGACGACGGCAATGAGCTAATACTGCCAAAGGGAGAACAGATACCATCGGATCATTTCCGCAAGGGTGATACGATAAGGGCGGTAGTCATCAGGGTGGAGATGAAGAACAACACACCCAACATCATACTGAGCCGCACCTCACCGGTGTTTCTGGAGAGACTGTTTGAGCTCGAGGTGCCTGAGATATTCGACGGCCTGATCACCATCAGGAAAATTGTACGGGTACCCGGAGAGAGAGCCAAGGTGGCAGTGGAATCATATGACGAACGCATTGATCCCGTCGGTGCATGTGTTGGGATGAAGGGTTCAAGGATCCATGGTATAGTGCGTGAGCTGCGTAATGAGAATATTGATGTCATTAACTATACATCGAACATTCAGCTCTTCATTACAAGGGCTCTTAACCCGGCCAAGATATCATCGATAAAGCTGATCGACACCGAGAAGAAAGCCGAGATATATCTCAAGCCCAGCGAGGTATCACTTGCTATCGGCAAGGGCGGACTGAACATCAAGCTTGCCGGCCAGCTGACCGGCTACGACATAGAGGTCTACCGTGAGCCGGACAATGAGGACGAGGAAGATGTGAACCTGGATGAGTTTGCAGATGAGATTGAAGGATGGGTAATTGATGAACTGAAGGCCATAGGTTGTGATACAGCCAGAAGCGTACTGAGGTTGAGCATCCACGACCTGACAAAGAGAACAGACCTGGAGGAGGAGACAATCAAGGAGGTTGTTAATATTCTCAGGTCAGAATTTGAGAAGGAATAACCGCACACACGGGAGAAGCAAAATTTATAAACTTACTTACAGAGGTTATCATAGAGGTATATATGACTGAAGACAAGAAAGCCATACGTTTAAGCAAGGCAGCCCGCGAATTTAATGTTGGGATACAGACCATTGTTGAATTCCTCCATAAAAAGGGATTTGACATAACCCATGATCCCAACTGCAAGATTCCGCCTGAGGCATATACGCTGATAGTCAAAGAATACAGCGGTGACCTCAGTGTCAAGAAAGATGCCGAGAAGCTGGCTCTCAAAGAGAAAATAACACCTAAGAAGTCTCTTTCGATAGAAGATATGGAGTCAGGCAGTGAGGGTGATACCGGGGAGCCTGATGAGGAAATTCTTATTACTGATGTTTCAGGTGTCAAGAAACATATTGACCTTCGCACCGAGATAAGAAAGCCTGAGGTCAAGACCGTAGGCAAAGTAGATCTCAATCCTCCTGCCAGACCTGTTAGCAAAGAGCCGGAGGCTCCTGTTGAAAAAGAGGAGAAAGCTCCGGAGCCTGTTACTGAGCCTGTTGTCCCTGCTCCGCAGCCGGAGCAGAGGCAGCCCAAGATCGTTGGCAAGGTTGACCTCGATAAGCTAAAAGGGAAACCGGAGAAGGCTTCAGCGAAGCCCCAGGAGAAGAAAGAGCCGGCCGAAGTAAAAGAGGCTGTCCCTGAGAAAGAACCGGAGAAGCAGGAGCCGGCTCCAGTGG
The DNA here is from genome assembly GCA_003250475.1 of Bacteroidota bacterium. GTDB lineage: Bacteria > Bacteroidota > Bacteroidia > Bacteroidales > VadinHA17 > SR-FBR-E99. The sequence continues at coordinate 4,573 of QKGI01000041.1, forward strand.
AAGAGAAGCCCGGGAAACCGGAAGAAAATGTTGCAGAACCAGCAGAATCTCCCGAGACCGAAATTTTCCGTCCCGGCTATGAAAAGCTGGCAGGGCCGAAGATCATTGACAAGATTGTTCTTGTGCCGGAAGTTAAAAAGACCCGTGAACAATCAGGAGAATCAAGACAGAGGCATGAAAAGAAGAGAGAGAGGATCAAACCCAAAGCACGTGAGAAGGTCGCCCTCAATGCACAGCCCGCTCCTGCCCCTGAGCCCAAGAAAGAAGGGAAGAAAGCTCCGCCCAGGGATCACCGTAGTGACAGGAAGAAGTCATTCCGGACACTCAGGCCTGAGGTTGACAAGGTAGATGTTGAGAAGAATATCAGGGATGTCAACCTGCTGATGAGCAAAAGCAAGTCGAAGGTGGCTAAATACCGCCGTGACAAGCGTGACGCCATCAACCAGAAGATGAGGGATGAGACTGAAAAGAAAGAACTCGAAAAGAGTGTTCTCAAAGTCACTGAATTCGTCTCTGTCAACGAGCTGGCTACGATGATGGATGTGCCCGTAATTGACATCATCTCTACATGCATGAGCCTCGGACTGATAGTCTCAATTAACCAGAGGCTTGATGCGGAGACGATGGCGATGGTAGCCGAAGAATTCGGTTTCTCCGTTGAATTTGTCAGTGCCGAGTTACAGGAAGCAGTAAGGGAAGAGGATGATGAAGAGTCAAACCTCATGCCACGACCGCCGATTGTCACTGTCATGGGTCACGTCGACCATGGTAAAACCAAACTGCTTGATTACATCCGTAATACCAACGTCATTGCAGGGGAAGCGGGAGGCATCACCCAGCATATAGGTGCATACAGTGTCCTTCTCGATAACAGCAAGATCATCACCTTCCTCGATACTCCCGGTCACGAGGCCTTTACGGCCATGCGTGCAAGAGGTGCACAGATAACCGACATAGTCATCATTGTTGTCGCTGCTGATGACGGGGTGATGCCACAGACACGTGAGGCAATCAACCATGCGCATGCAGCCGGCGTGCCTATTATCTTTGCCATTAATAAGATAGATAAGCCCACTGCCAACCCGGATAAGATCCGTGAGGAGCTGGCAGCCATGAATTTCCTGGTGGAAGAGTGGGGTGGTAAATACCAGTCACAGGAGATATCCGCAAAGAGCGGCATAAACATAGACCTGTTGCTCGAGAAGATACTGCTGCAGGCTGAGATGCTTGAGCTGAAAGCCAATCCCGACAAGCATGCCCTGGGTACTGTCCTGGAGTCATCCCTGGACAAGGGACGTGGATTTGTTGCAACGATGCTGGTCAAAGCCGGGACTCTTAACATGGGTGATGTGGTCATCGCGGGCAGTTGTTACGGCCATGTCAAGGCTATGTACAACGAACGCAACCAGAAGATAACCGAAGCCGGACCTTCAATGCCGGTACTCATCCTCGGGCTCAACGGAGCACCGCAGGCAGGTGATAAGTTCAATGTCATGGATTCTGACAAGGAGGCAAAGGAAATAGCCACCAAGAGAGCGCAGCTGCAGAGAGAACAGGGACTGCGTACCCAGAAACATATTACCCTCGACGAGATCGGGCGACGGATAGCCATTGGCAACTTCCAGGAGCTCAACATCATTGTCAAGGGTGATGTCGACGGATCAGTGGAAGCACTGAGCGACTCACTTATCAAGCTCTCTACCGAGGAGATACAGGTCAATATCATACACAAGGCCGTTGGACAGATATCCGAGTCGGATATCCTGCTTGCCGCTGCATCAAACGCCGTGGTGGTCGGGTTCCAGGTAAGACCTTCGCTGAGTGCAAGAAAACTTGCGGAGAAGGAAGGTATCGACATCCGGCTCTATTCAATCATCTATGATGCGATAGAGGAAATCAAGTCTGCAATGGAGGGGATGCTCTCACCCGAGATCAAGGAAGAGATAGTCGCAACCGTTGAGGTACGCGAGACTTTCAGAATAGGAAAAGTCGGGACGGTGGCCGGCTGTTTTGTCCGTGACGGAAAGATAACCCGTAATACCAGGGTCAGGGTCATACGTGACGGTATCGTGATCTATACAGGTGATCTGGGCTCACTCAAACGCTTCAAGGATGATGTCAGGGAGGTATCCTCCGGCTACGAGTGCGGTCTGAACATCGACGGATTCAATGATATCAAGAACGGAGACGTCATAGAGGGATATCAAACGGTGCAGGTAAAGAAAACCCTGTAGCATTAAACTGTTACACGTTTCCCTGAACCGCCTCATCCGGACAGGGCAGTCATAAAAAAGAAGGTGCTTCATTTCGCAATGAAGCACCTTATAGGAAATCTTGTTTTAGACTTATCTGCTACGCCCCTATCAGTTTCATATACGCTTCAGCATCAAGAAGCATATCGAGTTCCGAAGGGTCATCCATCTCCACCTTTATCATCCAGCCCTGGCCGTAAGGATCAGAGTTCACAAGCTCGGCGGTTGCGTCAAGCTCTTCATTCTTTGCAGTAACAGTACCGCTTACAGGCATGAAAAGATCTGATACTGTTTTGACGGCTTCTACCGTACCAAAGACCTCACCATGACCCAGCTTCTCGCCAACAGTCTCTATCTCAATAAACACTATATCGCCCAGCTCGTGCTGTGCAAAATCAGTGATACCTACAACTGCTTCATTGCCTTTTACAAGAACCCACTCATGATCCTTGGTGTACTTCAGATTTGCCGGAACATTCATCGTATGATATTTTTTGTTAGACTTTGATCACCAGATCTCAGGTTGTCAAAAATACATCTTTTTTAATACTTTTTCCCTGATAACCGTTTTTTTTAGCTGCCATCTCCTTCATGTCACTGAACCAGTGTAAACCTGAGACTGAAGCCGAAGTTTGTGTTGGAGGTAAGGAAAGTATTTGCAACAAAAGGATCGTTCATTGTATGATCAGCATAGATCTGCAGGTTAAACCTGTCGCTCAGAACATAGTCGGCAGTGGCCCCCACGGTGAAAATCTTCTGACCCGCCACGGGCTGGTTAACCTCCTCCATCAGCTTTCGTGCCAGCGTTTTGTTATCCCTTATTGACAGATCGAGTTTAAGATTGAGATCGCTTTTCAGTGCCCGCTGCCCGGTACGTGAACGAAGGGTGATCGATACGTCATCGAACCTGTAACCCGCACCTATGGTTATCTCATCATTACGGATATCGGCAACCTGGTTGCTGCTAAGGTTGAGTGTCACGGTCCGCGACTTCCGGTATTCGAACCTTGTGGTCAGAGAGTTCTTCCAACCCAGGTCAACATTGATAAAGGGGCTGAACTGCTCGTTGATGGTCACCGTGTTGATCTCATACCGGGGTATGAAGTTTGACTTCAGGTCACGTATCCTGCTTATGCCCGAAGCATCCGGGTCATAATAAAGACTGGTATTAAATGATCCTATGGTATATGTCGACCGGTACTGATGAGAGAGGCTTACCGAATTAAATATCTTTCTTACTGCTTCAAACTTCGTCAGCCCCTCGAAGTTGATCCTCCAGTTAGGCATCATATGCATCATCGACGGGAACGGCGATAGTGAAATCTTTTCCGGATCTCTTTTTGTATAGGCTGCAAGGAAGGCTGGAACAAGCACCTCACCGGAGGTTATTCCATAACCACTTGTATAGAGGCCGGTAATCTGTTCGCCGGTAACCGGATCGAAGTGCGGGTCATATGTATCATCTACGAGCACACGCTCACTGCCTCTCCGCTGGGAGATGATAGCCGTGTATTCACGGAATCGCTCGAAGGTCTCCGACACATACTCACCTGACCTGGGTATTTTTTCAAAGGCAGTACCCCATGAGACAATCGATATTGTAAAGTTACCCGTCAGGCGTGTGTTCCTGGTACTGTCCGGGAAGTTGCCATTGCGGTCAGCCCTGAGGTATGATGACACTGTCTCCGAATAGCGGCGGTCAGCAGTGAGGTCTATACGGAGGCCCGGGAAGGGTTCCACATTTGCCCTTAGATTTATCTGCTCACGTTTGCTGTAAGTGGCAGCATTATTTAAAATGGTATCCGTAGTGATCCATCCGTTAATGACGGCCTCATCAAAGAACCGTTCATCGGTAAGACCAACAAGGAACCGCCAGCCGGGCGATGACATACCCTGGTAGTTCTGCTGACCCAGGAATGATGTACCAGGGAGGTAGCCAGGTACTATATGCCCCTGTTCAATGGTATATGTTGCCGAGACATTACGCAATGCCATCAGTCCACGCAATGCATAACGACCCAGAATATTGGCAACACCGGGTTTCTTTTCCACCCTCCCTTTGATAACAACAACAGCATTGGTGACATCAGAATCTGCAGTGTAGTCAATCCTGTCCTCTGAAACTATGTCGAACTTGCCGGTCACAGGCTTGCCGTCACGGTCAGTGACGGTTACTGTCAGGTCTTTCGTTTTCAGGTTGTGGTTGATAATACGTGGCTTTCCGGTCTTGAATATCAGTCCCCTCCTTGTGTGGGTCACCTCTTCATAACCAAGGCTCATACGGCGTCTTGCCCCTGGCTGGGTGGATGCCTCCACCTCCTTCAGGAACTTCACCTTGCCGTAAAGGTTGGTGAGGTTGGCCTGCACGGTAAACTGGCCGTTATTTGAATTCTTTATGGTGTTGCCGGGATTAATGTTTAGTGAGTCGGGGAAGATGGTACCTGCCAGCCAGTCGTACCTCGCGCTGTAACGTGCATTGGAAGTCACCCATGATAGCAGCGGAAGCTTGTTAACAGGAACGTTGTAATTGAAGTTGAGAAGGTGATAGTAATTGGTGGTGCGTCCCAGGTCTCCCAGGTTAGCCATGATAGAATCACGCCATGAATCAAAGAGATCAGGATAGCGTCTCCTGTCAACCCCTCCGGCCGGCTCATCGATACGTGCAATACTGCTGGCGGTAAAATCAACCTTCAACTGCTTCGTGATGTCATATTTGATATCATAAAAGCGGGTCCACTGGAAGTCTTTAGTAAAGACAGGCTCTATGAGAAGTCCGGGGTTATTGATGTTTCGGGTCTTGACCTCGTTGTAGTACCTGTAGATATCAGTACGTACGGTGATATGCCTGGGGAAAAGGTATATGTTGAAATCTTTTATCAACCTGAAGACAGGAGAACTGAAGAGGCCGGATTTCTGGAACGGCATAAAGTTTTTTGGACGGGCGTCAAAGTCATATGCTATCCCTCCACGGTAGGTTCTCTCCACATCTATCTCAGTCTTGGGATCTGTATTGTATACCTCGTTGAAGGCGTAACTGACAGTAACGTTTGCCGGGTCCCAGGCATGGGGTTTCTCTCCTCTTGCTGTTATACCTGCATTACTGACTGTAAGAGTCCGCCTCCGTGAATATTCTTCCGACAGGTTAAGTATGGAATCCCTTTCAGCCCTGGTCTGGGTGTTGTCAAGCACATCCTCAAGGAGAATATCCGGATTTAAAGGATCATACTGTGGTCTGATACGGTTTTCTGAGTATCCCATATAGACAGGAATGCGTACACCTGCCTTCTCGGGGAAGAATTTGCCCAGTTCAAGATTTGATGAGAGGTCATACTGTATCACCTGCTCCATACTTCTCTGGCTCACGTTTTTGTCGATGCTACCCCATCCGGGAGTACTTGTCTGCCCGACAATGTTGACGGTGCCAAGGTCAGCCAGCCTCGCCTGCATCTGGGCGTTTGCAGCCCATCCGCCATCCTCCCTGAAATCGCTGAGCCTCAGCTCGTTGATCCACACCTCAACAGAACGGGGTGCACCGTCATCGACCTGCGGGTTCCTGGTCCTGATGGGGTTCCTCACACCCACCATCACTACCCTTACGTTGCTCAGGTTCGGATTACCGCTCACAGATATACGGGCATTATCGACGTAGGTAGAATAAATATCCGCCTCGCTCAGTGTCGAGCCTGCCAGCCGCATGGCTGCATCACGGGCCTGTTTGGCATCCAGCAGCTCAGACAGATCTATGTCCACCTTGTTATCCTCAGGCCATACTATTGCCCTCTGTTCTTCACTGTCATTGTTGTATCTGCCGTAGGGCGTCAGCTTCAGAGGTATCTCATACTCATAGAAGTTACTGCGGTAATCTGATCCCAGCCTGACGAAAACCGTCACCTCGTCGTCAAGCAGCGGCTCTCCTATAAGGGCCTCGGCATGTACTTCCAGCTTCAGCCTGCGGTACTGCCTCATATCCAGGGTAACGTTCTTATAGGTGGCCCTTGCATCACCGTCAGCGATATCCCTTACTCTCAGGACCATCGATTGCTCATTCAGCTGTCTGAGAGAAGGATTGGCAGGGTCAATAACACGATCGAAGCCTGGGGGCAGCACATAGTTGACCGGTTCCTTGCCGGCATTCTCCTCTATGCTTACCGAACTGATCTCAAAGGTGCCGTCATCTTCCTCGGGAATAGTAATGCGTTCGCCTCCCTCAAAGAAAGTGAGGTTGTACTTACGCCATTCGGATCTCACAAGCTCAAGCCGGGCAAAACGCATGATGAGGTCCTCGTCGAAGTTGCGCATGAACATTCGCAGGAACCTTATCGACTTGAAATCACGTATTGACCCGACGATTTTTTCATAATCGGTGATAGGGATCTTGAACTGGTACCACTTCACGGGTGACTTCTCCCCGTTAAGGAATGTGGCTGTATACTCAAGCTCATCAACGATAAAGTTCTTTCCCACCACCATATCTTCAGGCCTGAGACTAACGTGATACTGGTAATAACTCTCCGTCTCGCTCAGGGTATTGTCACGGTTGATATCCTCCATGTCAGGCAACGTTGAGCCACTTGTGGGATACGATTCGTCAGACATCTCCGAAGTTGGTGAGTTCCCGTCGGTACCGTTAAACTTCTTATATCTGTCGAGGATTCCCAGTTGAAGGAGGTCATAATCGGATCCCCTGAAGTAATGGAAATCGTCGTTGGCCGGGTCTTTGAAGATCATGTCGAGAACTTCGGGACTGACAACTGCGCCCACGGTCTGCAGGTAACTGTCGAAGAACGACACCTCGTCTTCATTGCCAAGACCGTCAAGCCCGACATCCTGGTACCGGCGCGATTCGATGTTGTTGTCAAAGGCATGTACCACAGCCTGTACGTTTGGCACACGGCCCCATACGGTTGTGTCAACGTTGACGACCAGTGGTGACGTGGGCAGGCCGTTCTCAAACTGTTTTCGCGAGTCGCGGAGTATATCTTCAGATATATTTCCGAGGTTGAAGTAAAGGTCACCCCCTTCATGATCGGGATTCTCGACAAACGGATCCATGACCCAGAACTTGAGGTACTGTATGTTGGCTGACTCGAAGTCGTTGGTGAGCAGCTCCCTCATCATGCCCCCCCACCTCGTGCGGGGAGAATTGAGCAGCCCGTCGGCATTGAGTCCTGCAGAATAAGCACCGGGAAGAACATCAAAATTGTACGGGCCTCTTTCATCCGGATAGAAGGCGACGTTAAGAACGGATATGTTGGTTGGAATGCCGCTGGGAGACTCTTTGTAGGGGAAGATCTCTGTCTCATATATCTCCCTTACAAAATGGCTCGACTGCAGGTCAGGGTCAGCCCTGATATGATCCGGCGTTGTGGAGCCGTTACGCAGAAAGAGCGGGTCAATGACATACCATGCTATCTGTGCCCTGTTGAACCCCGACCGGATATCCTTGCTCAGCCGTGCTTCGGGGAAAAACAGGTCCTGTCCCTGGGGGACACTGGCAAGCGACCACGCATTAAAGGCCCGGAGATCAAGCGATATCTCACTGGCTTCGAAGTCGTCGATATATACCGCCCCCTCTGAAGTGATTGCCTTGCTGTGACCCGGGACCAGGTGGGCAAACTCACCAAAGAAATTGACAGATGAGGGTGCCTTGGTCTGGATAAACGGTATCGCGTCAATAAGATTGGTCAGGAACTGTGACTCAGCGCGGTACGATGCATCAAAACCATAAATGGTATTCGAGATAGGATCCTCCCCGTAAGTAACCTTCTGTGTATAGGGCCTCTCGGTCAGCCTTAGGACAGTACCCCCGAGATTGAACCTGTCAGAGAACCGGTAATTAAGGTGTGTCCCTAATAGCGTCTTGGTCTGCAGTCCGAAGAACTGGTTGCTTTCAAGTGAGACCTGTACCGGTGTCTGTGACTCTATTATGGCCGAGTTGATTATCTTGACAGAGCCCATGTTGTAATCGACAGTGTAATCAACATTCTCGGTCAGTGTCACACCCCCGGCCGTTACTTTTACAGATCCTTCCGGGATATTAGCAACATTCAGTTTTATCTCTGACCCCGATGCAGAAGTGAATTGCCCGCTCAGCAGGTACTTATTCTTTTCTGCCATCTGCCTGGCCACAGTCTGGGTCGAATCATAAAGCTCGGTGAACACATACTTTCTTATCTGCTCCGGGTCAGTGATATATTTAAGCAGGTGACGACCGAAAGGCTCAAGGACCGGGAAGATGATACGTCCCTTATCAGCCATGACAGTTATGCCGTCAACAAAATCGAAGAGCCCGTCGGGCTGCCTGTCAAGCTGTGAGTTAAGCTGATCAAGGCCCAGCGCCTGAAGCAGAACCTTACCGTCAAGAGGCGTGTCGGGAAGATAGTTCAGAGCATTGCCTGTCTTGTCATCCTGGTAAAGGATATTAACCTCAAAATTCCTGGCTTCAATACGTCCTGATCCGATGTTGTATATGTTCTTCATCATCAGCTTCCACGTGGGTATCTGGGGGCTCAGGGTCGTCCCCTTTATAAGCTTGAGGATGAGAGCGTCGGGAGCGGTGATGCCATCGGTGGAGAACTCGCCGACCTTGTATACCTGTCCGTTGTAGGTATATTCATAGGCTACAGCCAGCACCTCATCATTGTTGAGTGCCATGTTAAGCGAGATATAACCCAGTTGCTGGTTGACAGTATACTCGCGTTCAGTCAGTTTACGGGCATTTTCTATCTTTTCATAGTCGCGGCCGATCTGAAAATCAGGGTATAATGCCGCGAATGCATCCGCCACCTGGTCAATATTCCGCACACTGCTGTAGGTTGTATTAAGCTGTTCATAAAGACCATTGCTGTTGTTTGCCGGGTTCAGAGGGGCACCGGGAATAACCTGGAACTGCGGAATATTGTTGTAGATGTTTTCCTGATTCTCTGCCAGGTCAAGGAAAGCGACTATGTTACGGTTGCTCACATCTTCAAAACGGCTGGTCTCGTTGGTGATCCACACCTCGATCTTTTCGATATTCAAACCTGTACTTACGATAGGCAGGTTCTCCAGGGCCCCGTCATAGTCATCCCTGAACTTCTGTGAGAGGAAGAAGTGACGGTTAGCTTCGTAGCTGTCAGCCGTGATCTCATAATCACTCTGCTGCGATCCGCCCTTAACTTCAACAACCGACGATTCACCCTTCTGTTGCGAGAAGACAGTAGTCATCGTCAGCTTGCCAAACTGCAGTTCGGTCTTCAGGCCGAAGAGGCTGTAGCTGCCGGTGATGAGGGTACCGTTGAGAGGAAGGGTGACATTGCCAGCCTCAATTTTCTTGATGATCTCATCCTCCTTACCGGAATATTCCAGCTTGGTTCGGTTTTCAAACTCGAACATCGCCTCGGTGTTGTAGTTGATGCCCAGCTGCATCTTATCACCTATTGTGCCGGTGACATTCATCTGTATCTTCTCCTGGAAATCGAATGTAGGTATTGTACGAAGCCTCTCTGACAATGTGGGGTTCTCAGTATGCGAGATATTTATCCCGAAAATCAGCTCGGCTGAACCCTGGGGAACGATGTTGATCACATTGCTGCCAAAGATCCGGTCAAAGGTCTCACCCCCAACCTCTATCTGCGGTATAAGTGACGATCTGAATCCTGTGGCATCACCGCTGAGGCTGGCATCCCAGTATTCCCGCATAGCCTGGTCAAACTCATACCTGCGGTACTCGTCGGGATTCATGTATACCGGCCTGCGGAAATCGAGGCTCCCTACCTTCTGATAGATGATATACTGGTTGTTACGGCCATCGTACTCGACACTTGTGGTAATATTTGAGGGATTATTGAGGAAGAGTGGCGATGATCTCTTTGCCTCCCATATTAACTCAGGGTCAGCATTAAGTTTAAGAAGAGTATCGGCAGGGGATGTCTGGGCACCAAGAGTCACGGTTATAAGAGACAGGACAGTAAATAGCCCCACCCTGATCAACAGACCTTTATTTTGAAAAGAAAACTGCAATCCGGCACCCTGTTTATAACAGTTTCAGCGCCCTCCTGACTATCTCCTCCACCTGAAGACTTTTATCCTCCCTGAGGAGGTTATCAATAACCTTCGCAGCGCTGTTCCTGGCAAATCCAAGCATCACTAATGCAGATAACGATTCTTCGCGTGCAGTATTGTCGGAAAATGCAATTATTTCGCCGGAACCGACATGTTTTCCTATTTTGTCTTTAAGGTCTACAATGATCCTCTGAGCCGTTTTTAATCCTATCCCCTTGACAGCCTTTAGGATGCCCACATCTCCACCGATAATTGCCTCACGAAGTTCAGGGGGTCTGATGGATGACAGCATCATCCGTGCCGTGCCGGCACCCACTCCTGAGACAGTTATGAGCTGCCTGAACAGATCCCGTTCATTTTCTGAAAAAAAGCCAAAAAGAAGATGAGCGTCTTCACGTATCGCTTCGTGAACAAGTATCTTGCAGGTGGCTGCTTTATCAAGCTCGGCGTATGTATTAAGTGAAATGTTTATGCTGTAACCTATTCCGTTACACTCAACCACTACATAAGCAGGGTTGAGCTCTGTGATGGTGCCCTTGATATAGTCGATCATAATGCTTGGTCATAGTTATCCGGCTCGGGCGGCAGCTCGTCAACATGGTCAGGGTGGATCTCTATCTTTTGCGGCTGGAGCGGGTTGCGCCGGAGTTCTTCATATATCTGCCTGTTGCGGTAAATATCACATGCAGCATATATCGCCTGGCGCATGGAGTTACCCGAAGCCTCGTTTTTTCCTGTGATATCGAAGGCGGTTCCGTGGACCGGCGATGTGCGTATCACCGGCAAACCGGCAGTGAAGTTGACTCCCGTATCAAAGGCAAGGGCTTTGAAGGCCCCCATACCCTGGTCATGATACATTGCAAGCACAGCATCAAAACGCCTGAAGGCTCCCGAGCCAAAGAAACCGTCTGATGAATATGGCCCGAAAGCAAGAATACCCTCCTCATTCGCTCTGTTTATGGCAGGTATGATTATATCCTTCTCTTCCGTACCTAACAGACCGCCGTCACCGGCATGAGGGTTAAGGCCAAGGACACCTATGCGTGGTCCCCGGATGGCAAAGTCCTGCAGTAAAGACCGGTTGAGGAGCCTCAGCTTACCCAGCAGAAGCTCGATAGTGATGGCTCCGGGGACATCCCTGAGGGAGAGATGCTCGGTGGCAAACCCAATCTTCATGCTCTCACTGATCATGAGCATCAGCACCTCTGGTGAGCTGACCTTTGACCTCAGATAATCAGTATGCCCTGTAAAACGGAATTTGTCAGACTGGATGTTATGCTTGTCTATGGGAGCAGTCACAAGAATGTCGATTTTACCTCCCGCAAGATCGGCCACGGCACTCTCCAGCGAAGCCAGGGAGGCCTCTCCGCCCTCGGGCGTTGATTTGCCAAGCTCAACGCGTACCTCATCGCCCAGACAGTTGATCAGGTTCACTTTTTTGGGGTGAGCCTCATCCGCCGACCTTATGTTATTGAAGTTAAAGTTATTAATATTAAGCACCTTGCGATGATAGGCCGCCACTTTTGGTGATCCATAGATAACAGGGACACACAGATCGGTGATGGATGAGTCAGTCAATGCTTTCATGATGATCTCGTATCCAATACCGTTGATATCGCCCTGCGTTATACCGGCAATTATATTTCTCTTCTCCATATTGGTTTCATTCTGGGGAGCAGCCAGGAAGCTGCTCAGGGTGGTAAAGTTAATCAAATTATTGAATGATTTGGCTTTAATATATTACCTTTGCCTCTCCGCTGAAAATACGCAGGAGGTGATAGGATGGGAGCCAGAGAATATTTATATGAGAAGGTCAGCAAAGGTGAGCGTATCACTGCCGGGGAGGCTCTCAGCCTGGTGGAAGAGGCCCCGCTGGCAGAGCTTATGTACCTTGCCGACAACATCCGGCGCAGGCTTCATCCCGGCAACAGGGTTGGATGGATGATTGACCGTAATGTGAACATCACCAATATCTGTTTCTCTCAGTGCCGGTTCTGCAACTTTTGCCGCACGTCGCGGAGTGAGGATGCATATGTGACCTCTGACGCCTGGTACGACCTCAAGATAAAGGAGATGAGATCTCTGGGTGGCAACCAGCTTCTTCTGCAGGGAGGCATGAACCCGGCTCTCGGGCTGGATTATTATATCTCCCTCTTCAGGGGACTGAAACAACGGTGGCCAGGGCTTAAGCTTCATGCTCTGGGACCACCGGAGATTGTGTTCCTTGCAAGAAAGGAGAGGTTAAGCTACCGTGAGGTACTCCTGGCCCTGTGCGATGCCGGACTTGACTCACTCCCCGGTGCCGGGGCAGAGATACTCTCTGACAGGGTCAGGAAGATAGTCTCTCCTGCCAAGGCAACGACAGACGACTGGCTCAGTGTGATGCGCGAGGCACACAGGCTGAACCTGCCGACATCAGCCACAATGATGTTCGGCCATGTCGAGACTATGGCAGAAAGGATAGAGCACCTGGTGTTATTACGAGAACTGCAGGATGAGAGGCCTGAAGGTCACGACGGCTTCATAACCTTCATCCCCTGGCCCTTCATGGACCGCGGCACCGTTCTGGCAGAGCAGGACGGCATACACAGTAATGTCACCGCCCCGGAATACCTTAGAATGATTGCCATCAGCAGGATCGTACTGGATAACATCCCCAACCTGCAGTCGTCAATACTTACTGTAGGTCGTGATACCGCTATGATTTCACTGCATGGAGGAGCTAATGACCTCGGATCGGTGATGATAGAAGAAAATGTTGTCAGCGCTGCCGGCGACTCTTTTCGTGTCAGCCCTTCAGACATGAAGCAGATCATCCATGACGCCGGATTCGTCGCTGTAAGACGAGACCAGCGTTACATGCCTGTCGAATAAAGGTATTGTTCCGTTTTACTGAGATACTTTTCTGACAGTATACATGAGAGCCTCCACCTGCCTGAGGAGCTCCCTCTTCTTCTCCTTCGGGGCATAAACGAAGCCTGTAACCACTACTGCACGCGAGGTCGCCTGGTCAATAAAAGCATATGAGATAAACGGTCCTCCCATATAGCCGCCCTCCAGTGTCCAAAGACCTCTCATCTCAATATAGTCGGTGTCATTACGCCGGAAAGACCGGCAGCTTACAGGTATCTGCTGCTCAATAACCATAAATGACCCTCCGTCAGGACCCTTCACCTCGGCAGACATGACCTTCTGCGTAAGGTCGGCAAGCTCCACGCATCCTATGCGGGAGGCAGGTCTGTCAACAACGGAGACAATCACTGACTGTGTGGTGGTGGGGGTCTCGGCAGAGATCATCATGATCCCTTCCCTGTTAAAGTCAGGTTTATAACCTGCGGGACGCACCATCTCCCATCTCAGGTCTCCGGCGGTGACAACGCTTCTCTCCTTACCGGCTGACCGGGTAAGCCATGTCGTAAGTCTCTCACGCTCGGCATCATTGACAGAACGCCTGATCTCCTCCCCGTTCTCACGGATGGTAGCTGCGATAGATGCCGTATCAGGTGCTGTGACAACGACAACGAGCTGAGTCTCTGCCCACCTGTTGCGTCTGAACGTCACACCGGCTTCAGCCTCCCTTTCCTCCTTCACGAGAAGGATATTACGGTGAGAGACATATATGTCACGGAAACCGGCTGTGTTGACAGGAATAAGTTTGAATACCGGCTCAGGCTGAGGTAACCCGATCAGGACCGCGCCAAGCTGCTCCCTGACAGCCTCCCCGGGACTTCCGTTCCACATTTTCTTGTCCATGACTACAATGACCTCGCCTGCAGTACCCGTCACATTGGGAAGAGTCCTTGTCAGTGACGAATCACCACAAGAAGCTGTAACGACCATCAGCAGGGTAAATAACAATGGATAGTTTCTCATTTTTACCTCAGTTTGAAATAAAAAGCCTGCACTCACATGCAGGCTTATGCTTAAGATTAATTTATTCCTAGCTGTCTTTTGCTATACCCTTGTCGGAGTCATTCCCTTCGGTGTCCTTCGCTTTCTTAAACTCCTTAAGTCCTTGTCCGATACCTTTCATAAGCTCGGGGATCTTACGCCCGCCGAATAGTAAAACCACTACTACCAGAATCAGAATGATTTCAAGAGGTCCGATCTTTCCCATTTCTCAGATTATTTATTTATGCAAATGTATAAATTCTTTCGCAACAGCTAACCGTAATGACTAAAGAATCATTTCCTGATGAGTTTGAGAATGTCATTTCCGTTGGCAAAGATCAGCAGCGCAAACAAAATTATCATCCCGGCGATCTGCGCATACTCAAGAAATTTGTCGCTTGGCTTCCTGCCGGTAACAACCTCAAAGATAAGAAACATCACATGCCCTCCATCCAGTGCCGGAATAGGTAAAATATTCATCACTGCCAGTATAAGAGAGAGAAAGGCAGTGAGATTCCAGAACGACTGCCAGTTCCATCTTCCCGGGAATATGCTTCCTATTGTAATAAATCCCCCCAGAGATTCATATGCCTTGGTGTCTTTTGAGAAGATCAGCTTGAACTGTTTGAGGTAATCTCCTGTGGTCTTCCAACCCTTTGACACACCGGCCGGGATAGCCTGAAAGAAGCTGTAATGCTTTGTGCTCAGCTCAAGTATATTCCCCACTTCCCTGAGGACTCCCAGAAGGCCGGTCTGAGTGGTAACCACAGGTAAGTCTATTGTTTCGTTTTCCCTGCGTACAGTGACAGTCATAGGACTTCCCTTGTGTGCTGCCAGGTATCCCTGAAACTCATCGTACCACTGAAAAGGCATACTGTCAATCGATATGATCTCGTCACCGACAGCAAGGCCTGCTTTTTGAGCCGGTGAGTCATCCGCGATTTCTGAAATGACAAAGGGTCCGAAAGGAATTCGTGCATCAATAACATCCGGATTTTTAAGGAGCAGGGGAATAAACTCGCGGTTTACGGGTATGTCTGTCAGGGCTCCCTCACGGTCCACAGTTATAACTTTCCTCTCATTCAGCAGTATATCAGGGATGATGGCATAAAAATTATCAACCGGCTCTCCGTCGACAGAGAGTATCTTGTCGCCGTTACGCAGGCCCATTGCATAACCTGTTGAGTCAGTGAGGATTCCATATTTAACATTATTGGCAGCCAGATATGTTTCACCCCAGACGCTCAGTACTCCCACGTAGATGATGAGTGCAAAGATGAAATTGAAGAAGACCCCTCCCAGCATTATCATCAGCCTTTGCCATGCTTTCTTGGATCTGAACTCGTAGGGTTGCGGTGGCTGTTTCATCTGCTCGCGATCCATCGATTCATCGATCATTCCGGAGATCTTGACATAACCTCCCAGAGGGATCATTCCCACACCGTATTCTGTCTCACCCCATTTGCGCTTGAATATTGCAAAGGGCCAGTCAAAGAACAGGTAGAACTTTTCCACCCTCGTCTTGAAGATACGGGCAAAGAGAAAGTGCCCGAACTCATGGACGATTACCAGTATTGAGAGTGACAGCAAAAGCTGAAGTATCTTTATCAGTACAGTCATTTTTTCATTATTTTATTTACATATTCCATGGCCAGGCTCCTGCTTCTCCTGTCAGTCTCCACGTAAACGTCCATGGAAGCTTCATTGTTTAGTATTGTATTTTCCATTACATTTTCCACTGTTCCGGCAATATCATTGAACCCTATCTTCTCCTGGAGGAATGCCGCCACTGCCACTTCGTTGGCTGCGTTAAGAGCACATGGCATGTTACCCCCGCTTTTCAGCGCAAGACGGGCCAGTGGCAGGCAACGGAAGCGATGAGAGTCAGGTTCTTCAAAGGTCAGTGAACCGATCTCCGCAAGAGATGGTCTCGGCAGTTCGGTAACCACCCTCCCGGGGAATGTGAGAGCATAAATAATCGGAAGCCTCATGTCAGGCACCCCCAGCTGCGCTTTAACCGAGCCGTCGGTGAACTGCACCAGGGAGTGGATGATTGACTGCGGATGGATAAGGACATCTATTTTCCCTGCTGTTGTACCGAAAAGCCAGCGGGCCTCTATAACTTCGAGTCCCTTGTTCATCAGTGTGGCCGAGTCGACGGTTATCTTGCTGCCCATGTTCCAGTTGGGATGTCGCAGGGCTTCCAGCGGGGTGACCTTGGCCAGTCTTTCAGCAGGTGTATTGCGGAATGGGCCGCCGGAGGCGGTCAGAATAATACGCTCGACAGAGCTCTCCTGCTCTCCGAGGATACATTGCATTATGGCTGAATGCTCAGAGTCAACCGGCAGTAGCCTGCTCCCTGATATAGCGGCTTTATGTGTTATCATCTCCCCTGCTACAACAAGGGTCTCTTTATTGGCCAGGGCCACCTCCCTGCCTGCTGCTACGGCAGCGGCTGTTGGGCGAAGGCCGGCGAAGCCCACCATTGCCGCAACGACAGTATCTGTATTTTCGGAGGCGGCGACCTCCTCTATGGCTTCGATACCGGCCATCACCTCAATGTCAAGATCTGCAAGACTATCCCTGACAGATACATATAAAGCCTCGTTGCTGATAACCACACGTTCAGGACGATACAGTCTGGCCTGTTCTATCAGCAGTCCTGCATTGCTGCCTGCAGTGAGAGCGCTGACAGTGAACAGGTCGGGATACCGGGCGACGATACCCAGGGTCTGGGTGCCTATCGATCCGGTGGAGCCGAGGATTGCCAGTCGTTTATGCATCTGCCGCCTCCTGTCAGAAGAATATATATTGTGCGGGGTCGAGTGGTTCTCCGTTATGCCACAGCTCAAAGTGGAGATGAGGGCCCGAGGTGTACAGCTCGCCCGAATCACCGACGATAGAGATAGCTTCGCCGGCCCATACCCTGTCTCCCATCTCCTTGAGAAGCCTTGCGTTGTGCTTATAAACAGAGACCAGGTTATTGGCGTGCTGAATAACAATTACAAAGCCGGTCTCCATGGTCCAGCCGGTCATTACAACCGTGCCATCAAGCGTTGAGGAGACCACTGCCTTTGGCTGGGTGACCACATCAATGGCATAATGACGTGTACGGTTATCGAAATTACTTGACACAATACCTTTTACCGGGGGAAAGAAGTGTATATTGGCCAGGCTGGTACCATGACCGGAAGAGGTATTCATGCCGGATGAGGTAAGGAGACTGTATTCCTCCTCCTTTTCAATACGCGTCCTGAAAATTGAATCTTCCGGGGATTTTTTGAATACAATGTTGCTGTAATCACGGGTGCTGTCACGCATTGCCACTTTGCCAATGGGCTGTCTCCCGGAGATCACATCATTGAGATCACGGAAGTATTTATCCCTGACATCAAGCTCACGTTCAAGGGAATCAAGGAGCAGGGCGTTCATTATGATATCACGTCTCATAGCTACGTCAGGGTAGCCGGGAATGAATTCCCTGAGGTTGGTAAAGGCAATCAGAGACGTATTCAGCCCTATTATAAGCAGTAAAAGCATTGTTGCCGCCAGCAGGGCGTTTGATTTGGTAAGACGTATACGCCAGACCTCCTCATATGTGGTGTCATTGAAAATGGCAAACCGAAACTTATCGCGCCATTTACCCTTTCTTTTCTCGTTCTTAGCCATTTGCAAATTAGTCCGAAGTGACAAAGATAGCAATCAACTTTGAAAAAGCTACCGGAAGTACTCAGACCTTCAGATTGAAGAGCGAAGCTCTGAAACCCCGTGCACGAAGTGTCGGGGCCCTCAGTGCTTCAGACCTCAGACCTTCAGACCTTCAGACTTACCATCCGATGCCGTAATCCTCACCGTAGTTACTTGAACCTCCCCAGAATGATCCATGGAGACGGTCAAAACCAATAGCATTTACCGGCCCCGATGTGCGGTCCTGGAATGATAACCTGTATCCCATTGTTGCCAGCTCCTTCCTGACCCAGGCCGGCATACTGTTGTTCAGGATCAGCCCTCCTGCAACCTTCTCATGGTCACCGAAGCTTGAATACATCTGCAGCGTCTTGAATGAGGGAGCCTCGCAGGCCTCCTGCACGGTCATGCCAAACTCAACGACATTCAGAAAGAACTGCAGCAGGAGCTGATCCTGCTCGTCGCCACCCTGTTTGGCAAAAGAGAGGAAGGGCTTCCCGTCTTTCATTGCCAGTGTCGGCGTTAGCGTGACACGGGGTCTCTTGCCGGGCTCAACGACATTGTAAGGGTTTTCTTTTTCGTCGAGCACAAAGCTCTGCATGCGCTGACTCATTCCTATGCCTGTATTACCTGCGATACATGCAGGCACCCATCCTCCGCTGGGAGTAACGGAAACAACCCAGCCCTCCTCATCTGCCGCTTCAACGGAGGTGGTTCCTGACTGGAAGGTACCGAGGAACCGCTCATACTCCCGGGCGTCATCCGCCGGGTATATATTCCTTGCCTGGGCCTGCCACGAGTGCAGAATAGTGGCAAAAGGATTGCTGCCGCCTTCAAAAGGATATGGATCTCCTGGCATAACAGCGGGGTCATTCCGGTCATGGTTGATAAGCTTACTGCGCTCTCTGGCATATTCCTTCGAGAGAAGTCCCTTCATCGGTTCATCCGGCGGGAAGGCAGGATCACCGTAGTAGAAGTCCCGGTCGGCATAAGCCAGATTCATCGCCTGGTAAAGAGTATGAATGTATCTTACAGAGTTGTAGCCCATCTCCTTAAGGTTGAAATTCTCGAGGATGTTAAGTGTCTGAAGCATTACCGGTCCCTGGGTCCACTGCTGAAGCTTGTATACCTCGATACCTCTGTATTCAGTCATCAGCGGCTCTTCGATCTTCACCTGCCAGTTCTTCAGATCATCCGTGGTTATAAGACCACCCTGTTCCTGGCAGCCCCTTGCAAATTCGGCCCCGATGTCACCATTATAGAATCGGTCATAAGCTGCATATATGGCTTCCTTTCTCGATTTCTTTTTCCTCAGGGCCTGTTGTTCTGCATCGACAAGTTTTTGCAGTGTGGCAAGCAGATCGGCCTGGACAAAAATCTCTCCGGCAGAAGGAGCAGCACGGTCTTCTCCTTCATGTGGCAGGAAGACCTTCGCTGAATAGGGCCACTCCCTTATCCGGTTTTTATTACGCTCGATGGAACCGGCAGTCTGTGCCTCCATCGGGTAGCCTTCAGCCATCTGCATTGCCGGGGCAAGAACCTCTTTAAGGCTCATGGTTCCATATTCTGCAAGCATGACCATTAATCCGCCCGGGGTGCCGGGCGTGACTGCAGCCAGTGGCCCGTATTCCGGAGGGTAACTATATCCCTTCGACTTAAAGAATTCTGCAGTAGCACCTGTCGGAGCCACACCGAGGGCATTAATGGCAATCACCTTCCCGGTGCCGGGGTTATAGATAAGAGCCTGCGTCTCTCCTCCCCAGCTGAGGACATCCCACATTGTGCATGCTGCTGCAAGCATCGCACAGGCAGCATCAACGGCGTTACCGCCGCGGTCAAAGATCATGGCCCCGGCGGTGGCCGAAAGGGGCTTGCCCGTGATGGCCATCCAGTGCCTGCCGTGCAGCGGAGGCTTCTGGGTGGTGACGGGAAAAGTGTTAAACGACTGAGAATAAGTCATAGTCAGGATACTTAAGAAAAGTATGGAAAATAAAGTCTTCTTTATCATGATATATTTTTTTCTATTATCCGGCTGTTTGCCCTTATATATCGGGTAACTACCCGAGTCTTATAGCTTATTACAAATGCATTTTACCTTTCTGATCTCATAATAGGGATGTTGACCTGAAAACACCGGCTATTCATCGCCCTTCTTTGATTACCTGCTACCGGGGCCCTTACCACGGCCCTGCAATTTCGCAAATATTAATCCTGCAATCAATAGAGTGTCATGAAATTTTTGGGTATTTCCTGTTGCCTGTCACCGCAGAAGAAAAAATTGCATTTAGATCCCAGTGACAATAAAAAAAATTATCCCCTGAGGCAACGGTTGTCTTTTCTCAGAAATGTCACAGAACCGAAAAAGATTTTGATCATATTTGGTTCAACAAATCCTGATCTTTACTGTTGATTATGATAAAACAGTAAACAAAGAATCGATAATATGAACGAATTTGACAAGAAGGCCGCGGAGTGGGATAAGAGCAACATGCACCTTGAACGGGCCATGACGGTAGCCAGTGAGATTATAAAGGATATCCCGGTGAAAGAGGGGACGAAGGCCCTGGAATTCGGGGCCGGCACCGGTCTTCTGAGCTTCCTTCTCCGGGAGAATCTGCAGGAAATTACCATGATCGACAATTCAGACGGAATGGTGAAAGTGCTCAGGGAAAAGCTTGAGGCCCTTGACGCTGAGAACATGAGGGTACTGAAGATTAATCTCGAAAATGAGGATTATAAGGGCGACAGGGTTGACCTGATATACACACTGATGGTTCTGCATCATGTCAGTGATGTGGAAGCGATTATCAGCAAGTTTGCCGCAATGCTGAATCCGGGAGGGCATCTGGCTATTGCCGATCTTTACCCTGAAGACGGATCATTTCACGGTGAAGGCTTTACGGGACACAGGGGATTTGATACCGTGGCGTTGTCTGCCCTGTTGGAAAAACACGGTTTCACAGGGGTCAGCCACCGGAAAGTCTATGCCATAGATAAGAAGATCTCTGACAGTGCCAGCAAAAAGTTTGATGTATTCCTCATGACAGCTACTTTACAACAGTAAACATAAAATCTGAAACGAAACATACGCTCTATGATAAGCATGGAAGTAACACTCGACGGTGGCAAGGTGATCACCGCTCATCTAAACGGTAAAACCATAAAGACAGATCAGTCAGTACGGAACGGCGGAGGGGGAACAGCCCCGGAGCCTTTTGAGCTCTTCCTTGCCTCTATTGGCACCTGCGCCGGCATCTACGTCAAGTCATTCTGCGATCAGCGGGAGATACAGGCAGAAAATATAAGGATCATACAAACGGTTGAGTTTGATCCGCAGAAAAGGGTTCCTTCCATAATAAAACTTGACATCAGGCTCCCGTCCGGATTCCCTGAGAAATACCGGGCTGCAGTAATCAACGCTGCTGAGCTGTGTCTTGTCAAGAAGACAATAAACTTCGGCCCTGCCTTTGAGGTCTTCACCTCTGTCGGATGACACGGCAGTAATTACAGGAAGCCGGTTTGATTCTTTGCCATCGTAAAATGTATCTTTGCAGATATGAATAATTCGATGCAAGACGCAAACTACAGGCCGGTTGACCCGGCAGAAATAAAAGACAATCTCATCAGGCTCATATCCTCCGACTGGATGCTGGTGACTGCAGGCACAAAGGAGAAGTTCAATACCATGACTGCAAACTGGGGAGGGATGGGATACCTGTGGCACAGGCCGGTGGTTTTTGTTTTTGTCCGGCCTGAGAGATACACATACGGGTTCATAGAAGCTGCCAGCGGATTCACACTTACATTCTTCGATAAAAAGTACCGTAAGGCCCTGAACCTGTGCGGGACGAAGAGCGGCAGGGATTGCGACAAGGTTAAGGAGACAGGGCTCACCCCGGTATTCACTGACCTCGGCTACCCGGCGTTCACCGAGGCCAGCCTGGTACTTGAATGCAGGAAATTATATGCATCCCAGCTTGATCGCGACCATTTCCTTGACCAGGAACCGGTAAAGAGCCACTACAATACCCGGGACGGCCTGCATAAAGTATATATTGCAGGGATAGAGAAGGCCTGGACAAGGTAAAATGGCAGGTCACGGGCAGTTTTATCTGCCCGCGACCCCGGCTATGATGCATATCACTGTTTCAATGCTGCTTTTGAAAAAATATAATCAGGGATGGCCTGGTTAAACTTGATAGCTGTTACCTTGAACTCCGTTCCGTCACCCTGTTTCAGCATATCCTTATAGACCACTGTTGTGGGGAACCACCTGCCATCAACCCTTATCACATCGCTCATCGTCGATCTCTTCAGCAACTGTCCGCTCCGTGCATAGAGCTCCTCCTTAAGCGGGACATATCTCTCAGTATCGATCCATATCTTTCTTTTTGAGTAGGCTATATCCTCAACCCTGGCATTCAGCTCCAGCACCCATGTCTCCCTCCCGTCTATTGTTTCACGGCCGGTCACTCTGGCTGAATATAGATCGGTAAGTTTCCTGTCTTCCATCATATCTTCATATGAGAGATCCGATCCCATGACAGACTGGCGGAGCATATGTCCGGATATCTGTATTGTCCGGTCTGTTGAAGGTGAGTAGATCCATAACTGATCCTCCAGCTTAAGCATCTTGATACCCTGCTCTCTCGGAGGGGAAAGATATTCTGTGAATGACTTTTTGTCACCGGCTGTATAGGATTTTGATGTTATCACCCGGGTGCCGCGCTTCCCCTGGATAGTCATTGTAGATTCAAATATCCTGTTCTCGGATGACATATTCCTGTCAACCCTGTCAATGATCTCATCTGCTGACGGCTGGGCGGTTGCAGCAGTCGCCAGGGCAAATAATATTATTGATGCAAATGTTTTCATGATATTGATTTAAACGTTTATGTCAGGCTTCGAGCTCTTTAAACAGCTGCGAGGTCTTTCTCTTATAGATTCCTATTCCGGACAGCATGGTGCCGGCCACGGTTGAGATGACCCCGGGTATGAATCCGATATAAAAGTCGGGTGGTGTTATCCTTGCCCTGACAATGTTAGGCATCATTATCCCTGTCGTGGCATTTTTAGTAAATTCACTTATATCGAGACCGTAGGTCTGCAACAGCCATGACAGGCTCAGTCCGAATGCCGTACCGATGATCGTGCCTGCCATCCCTATCATCAGTGATTCGGTTATCATTGATCGATAAACATGACCTTTTTCCTCGCCGATAGCCAGCCGGATACCTATCTCGCCATATCGCCTCAGGCCGCCGAGCAGTCCCGCATTCCATAGAACGAGTGACATTGCCACCATGAAAACAAAGGTCACAATTGCGCCCATACTGCCGGCAAGGTTAACGAAAAGCCCGAGACCTTCCTGATCCCTGAGCCTTAGCATTACAGGAGAAAATTCATCATTTTCAGTGACAAAATCCTCATTGAATTCTGCCATTACCGGGTCTGCCTTTTCGTCCGAATAGTAGCCGCCAGGGAAGAATCCAAGTATTTCACCGGCAGAATCATACATGTCAAGAGCCTTCTGAACATCAGAAATATCGGCTATAACACTTCCCCTGTCGAGTGACGTATTACCGAAACGCACTGTTCCTGAGACAATGAAATTATAAATTGCCATGCTTCCGTTCATGGTTGATCCTATAAGAGTCACCTCTTCACCCGGACTCACTTTCAGCTTTTCCGAGAATTCCTCGCTGAGAAGTATCTCTCCTGCAGTATCAGGGATGGTGCCCCTCACGAGGGACCTGCTAAGGTTCAGCCTTTCAATTTCTCCGGAACTTCCTGAGAAGAGGTCAAGCCCGATACCCAGGGACGGGCCCTGGCTGCGTGTCTCACCGTTATCGTCCGGCACATCTATCAAACCCCCGAATTTTATCCGGCTTACCCATTTTATATCGGGAAAGGCCTCCTCAAGCCCGGCCTGGAGCTCTGAGGCACCCATAATCGCAAGGTCATTAGGTATCTGATCAATATTTTCCGCATAGGCTTTTGTCATCACCTTAACATGACCGGTATTGAAACGGGCGGTTTGCTCAATCATATCGACCATGATACCATTGATGTACCCTCTCATAAACACAGCCAGCATCACTCCTATAGCCACAACGATCAGTGGCAGGAGACTTCTGCTCCTGTCACGCAACAGTCCTTTTATTAAGAATTTTATCATTGCAGTTTCCCCCTTAAAGCTTCTGTTGGATTCATTTTGGCAATCCTTCTCGACGGCCAGTAACTCACAATTGTTGTTGCAATCATGACCAGGAGTGTGGTGCCGATAATCAGTGAACCACTGTATACAGGATACATTGTATCTGCCATGGTAAAACCAAATTCGGCGGATGACATTCCAAGTGATATTCCCTTGTTAGCTAACCACACGAGAAGCGGGATACCGTATATTGCACCGGTTACTGCTGCCAGTACGGCGTGCATGGCCCCCTCAACGGTGAAGAGCAGCACAACCTCTTTCCTTGTATATCCGAGGGCAACGTAAGTTCCTATCTCTTTCTGCCTCCTGAAAATTGAAAGCACCTGTGTATCAAATATTGCCAGAAGTGCCAGGATAAGAAGTATTATATAGAAGATTGACTGTCCCACTGATTTTGTCTTTATCATTTCGTCAACCTCGCTGACCAGCGATTTATAAGTCATCAGCTTCCAGTCTCCGACCCCGGCTTCCCTGTTCTCCTGGTCGCGGAATGTAAGAATTGTAGCTTCTCCAGGCATCAGCACCATAGATTGCAGGCTGTCAAGAGCGATCCACACCTGGCCCACATCAACGGTAGGGACATTTGTTGTGAAGATGTCGGTAATGAGAATTTCTGCGGCATCAAAGGTCCCATTTGCATCACGCCACCTGATTGTCACATAATCACCTTTGCTGAGCCGGTTGGCCCTTGCCATGTTGGAGCCTATGATGGCGGGCAGGGCACCGGCAGCCGTGTCGAGCCTGCCTGTGGGCAGCTCCAGCAACGACTGTCCCGGATCAATGCCTTTTATGAGTATTGACTGCATCCTGCCTTCAGGATATATTGTACCCTGTGTAATGAGGACAGGTACCATGTCTCCCCTCTCAATCTCGTCCTTAAACTGACCGGGGATGACCGAATGAGCCTCAGTTAAAGTAAAAGCATCATACGGGTCGTAATTTGCGTTCCAGTATTGCCCTCCGGCAATTTCCCAGTCTGCCATATCCTTCTTCGCCTGACGATCCCATCCGACAAGGATACCCTTAGCCGCAATTATCATCACGAAGGAAAATGACAGAACAATTACATTGAGCCAGGTCCTGAGCCCTGCCCCAATGAGATTCTTAAATGCCAGCTTTATTGCCAGTTTCATCCTTCCAGGTTTTATGCCGTTTCTATTTTATCAACAAGCCCGTCTTTCAGGTAAATCTTCCTTCTCAGGTATCCTATAACCTTGTCATCATGCGTCGCAAAAAGAAAGGTGGTCATAAGATCCTGGTTGAGCTTGACCATAGTCTGCAGAATGTTGTGCGAGTTTGCCGCGTCAAGGTTCGCAGTGGGTTCATCAGCGAGCACAAGCGATGGTCTTTTTACCATTGCACGGGCTATTGCCACCCTCTGGCATTCCCCCCCTGAAAGCTGCGGGGGTTTCTGCTTCATCTTGTCAGTGAGCCCCACCCATTCGAGGGCATCATGGACCATTTTTCTGCGCTCTGAGCTACTAAGTTTAAGAAGCAGCAAAGGAAACTCAACATTCTCATAGACAGTATGCACCTGAAGCAGGTTATAACTCTGAAAGATAAATCCGAGATTCTCTTTCCTGAGCCGTGCAGCCTCTTTTGCTGACATTATACCCACAGAACTTCCCATGACTATTACCTCCCCTTCAGTGGGAGAGTCAAGGGAACCGATAATATTCAACAATGTGGTCTTACCTGACCCGCTCGGTCCTATCAGGCCTGTGAATTCACCCTTGCCAAGTGTGAGGTCAATGCCTTTCAATGCCGTGAACTCCCCTTTCCCCATAGGGAATCTCTTGGTCAGATGTTTTGTTTCGATAATTAAATTGTTGTTCATTACTCTTGTATTAAATACTATTCTAATGATTGAATACCAGCATAATCTGAATACCACTACCTGCATAGATCATCTCCCCGTAGTTCTGGGTAGGAACATAATACTCCCCGGGATTCAGGTACCCCATAAGATAAAGTGATAATCTCCTGAAATCCCTCTGCCATGTCATGAAATTATAAGCTTTGTGGTTCGTCCAGTCATAATAGACAATCAGTCCGGCGTTGTCAAACATTGTCACCGGATAGGTAAGGTTCAGGAGTGAGAATGTGGTTATGTTCCTGAACTCAAAAGCATTCCGGTCGGTGGAAGCAATAAGATGCTCATAAATCACGGTGAGACCATTCCCGATCCCGAAAGTATAGTCTGCCCCCATGTTTATTATCTCCTGGTTACGGTAGCTACCCTCCAGTCCGTTGAATGCCGACCATGAAGCCTCAATCCACCAGCCAATCACCATGTCAAATTTTGCATCAATCCCAAACCTGTTCTCAGGTATATGTAACAGGGCACCGAGGGTATCCGGCAGCGTGCTTCCGTCGGCAACACGGTGATGATATGAGAATCCGGCTTCACCTTTCGGCACAGGGGTCTGAATACGACCCCCAAATTCGGGAACATGCTTTTCAGACTGTATGAACTCCCACCCTTTCAGATTACCGTTACCATATAGCCCCCACAGCCAGATATTGGTATTATCAAGGAAATAATACCTGGCCAGGACACCCCATACCCCATCAGTAAGTTTAAGCGGATCACGTGGATCTATCTGGTCAAACCACATGAGCGGCCTTAAAAGCGAAGCGGATCCGAAGTTAATTTTCTGCAGCCCTGCCCTCAGCTCAAATTGATCGGTTGAATACCTCAGCCAGGCCCGGTATGGTTTTATATCACCGCTGAAATCACTGGCGCTGAACGGATCCAGGGCAGCATTACCGAAAATGTTCACTGAGACCTCCATGTCGAGCAGGCTCTGATCATGCCACCTGTGGCCCAGGTTGAGCTGGGGGATATACCTTATCCCTCCCATCAGGGGCAACTCATTACCGCGGTTATAGTGAGCATAGGCAGAGAGCTGCCCCCGGAAGGACAGGGTATCTTCCTGTGCAACTGCCTCCTGCATCCTGAGAGCTGCAATGATGATTATCACTATGATCTTCTCAATCCTCATTCCTGCCCCTGTTCTGCTATGCCGTAAACCAACAGCTTTGCAAATTCCATTATAAGCTCCTGCCTCGAACCATATAGTACCGTGAGACTTTCGTCATCCATTAACTCTGTCATCTTTGCCTGCATCTTTATGAGCAGGTCTACATTAAAATCCTTCCTGAAAATACCTTCCTCCTGTGCCCTGATGTAGTCGGTTCTCAGTACCGAAAGTATCTCCTGTGTCCGCTCCCTCACAAAACTGATCAGCTCCGAATCGCTGCCGGTATAAAAGTCTGCCATAAATTCAGGACTGATATTCATGGTACCTTCGAATTTCATCCGGATAACCTCCTTTATCTTTTCTGCTGGAGAAGCATCGCTATCCATTATCTCCCTGAACCTGTTCTCTGCATTCTCGACAATGTCACTGTAGATCTTCTTCGCCAGTTCGGTTTTGTTAGGGAAATATTTATAGAAAGTCATCTTGCTGACATTGGCCTTCCTGCAGATCTCTTCAACCGAGACCCGTTTAAAGCCATGTTTCCAGAACAATTCACCTGCTACTTTCCTGATAGAGTTATATTTTAGCTCAGCGGACCCCATGTCGTCTACTTACGTTTATGATACAAATATACGTTTTTTATATTATCCTACGCTTTTCGTATACTTTTTTTTAAAAAGTTTTTTCATTCCCTAACTGAGGAGCAGGTTTCAGGCGGGTAAAATTGCATGGCAGAACTATATCCCGAGGAATTCAGATACAACCTCATTAACCTCCTCATGGCGCTCCACGCCAATCAGATGACCTGACTCGAGTATTTCAATCCTGATATCCGGGTAATCCTCCGCGACTTTTTTTGCCTCTTCGGCATCACCTACGATCCTGTCGTGGTTTCCCAGGAACAACAGCACGGGAATATCAATCCGGCTTTTCTGTCCGGCTGTCAGTGGAACAGGTTTCGTAACCGAGGGGATAGTACCTTTCATTACCTCATTGAACCAGGCTCCATACTTAATATGGCAGGCAGGATCTTGACCGAGTGCCCAGTCTGCCACTGCATCCCTGAAAAACTGGAATGGATACATGGTTGTCAAAGCCATCATTGCAATGCTGCCTCCGGTAAGCCGGGTCAGTCCCATCGGTCCGAACAGTACCAGCCTGCTCACTTTTTCAGGATGGTAAGAGGCGAGCGACTGGGCAATGAAACCGCCGTTGGAGGCTCCGAATACCACTGCGCTGTCAACCTTCAAACTGTCCAGCAACTGGCTGTAAAAATCAGCCACCCCCTCAGGTGATCCAGGAAAGACAAGGGCATCACTGAGTTCGCTTCTGTTACCCTCCCCGGGATTATCTATTGAAAAGATGTGGTAATGCTCCAGCAACGGGTCAAGGTTCTCAGCCCATGAATGGGCACCCATCGATGCTGCGTGAAGCATTACCAGTGGCGGTTTTTCAGCATTGCCGCATTCAATGTAATGTACCTGTCCGTATTGTGTCGTCAGGGTATGATGTTCAAAACTTGCAGGCCAATCATTCATACAACTGTCATAGATTGCCATCAGTGACTTGTGGTGATCTTCCGAAATATAGATGGTGGTCTTTGGTGCCGTGCCGAATCCAAGCTGTTTTACTGCAATAAGTATGACAATCGACAGTACTCTTGCTGTTATTGAGATCAGTTTGTTGTACCTCAGCGTAACATATCCCGGCCAGTATACCAGGAGCACTGCTATAAGGACCAGACATATTGTCTGACCATAGCTTTTACCCAGGAAGGTAGCTATTGATAACAAGACTATCAGCATCGCGGCGATCCACCTTATCACCTTGAAAATTATCATAATGCTTTTCATGATTCTATTGTTTTTGTGTTTACGGTATTTTACTCGTTGAATAATACCTCCGGCCAGTTTTGATTGAGCACAATGGAATAATAAATGAACAGGTTCACCAGAATGGCACCCGCTTTATTGAAGAACATTGCAAACCCGTTGGGAAAGGTCACCAGGCAGATTGTGGATAGTATAGCGGTGAAGGCTGCAAGTGATTGCCATGCGTTGGCCATAATCACTCCTTTGAAACTCAGGGCGGCAAGAACTCCCAGTGCTCCGGTAATAAAGAAGATAACCAGGCAGATGATCCGGTTGAAACCGGCATCGAAACTTTTAAGCACCCACGATTGAGCCGGAGCCGAATTATTGATCCTGATGCCAAGTCCTCCTGCCACACCCTGAAAATGTCCTATTCCATGCACCAGAAGTGCGATAAATGCGATAAGTCTTACAGTCTTTGTTGTCATGATAGTCCTTTAATTGTTTATTGATCTTGTTTTTACAAATTTCATTTAAAGAGTCGAACCGGTTATTGTCATCCGGACCCAATAGTTTGTTACTTTATGCCACCTCCCCTGCAAGCCGGTAGTAGTTTTCAAGGCTCATCCGGGGTCTGCCCAGTATCGTATACGCTTCTTCAGTATCTCCCTCCTCTGGATGGTCTTCAAAATACCTGAATATGCTGATGGCATATTTCAGCTTTTCACCTGCAACAAGGGAGAGTAAATGCGCAAACCAGTATGGTTTTGGTTTTACCCTGCCGGCAGAAAGTCCCAGGGCACGATTATAACCTTCAACTGCCTCTGCTATGGTACACTTTTCATTGCCCCATAGCGTGAATCTCCTGTTCAGGGCATCCCCGCCGGCAAATGCTGTGGAGGTCATCCGGGCTATATCCGAAGAATGTATCCAGCTCCAGCCGTGTACCTGCCTGCCTATAACGAACGGTTTGCCATTGTTGGCATACCGGGGGATCATGTCCATTACCATCGTCAGTTTCAGAATAGTAAAAGGAATCCCACTATTTTCAATACACTCTTCTCCTGCAAGGTGCGCGTGGATCATGGGATGGCATGCATTTTCCCGGCGTACTGTGCATCCTGAAACATAAACCAGCTGCTTTACCTTCGATTCACCTGCAGCCCTTACAATATTCGGTACAGCGGCAGGTACCGTTGCTTCCGGAAGACTTATGAAGACCCCGTCAACTCCCGTAAAGGAGTGCCTGATGGATTCAGGATCGAGGGCATCTGCCTGCAGTATCTCGTAATCTGCAGGGAATATTTCCCTGGCTTTTCCCCTGTTCCGGCTCATTATTATTACATTATATCCGTCATCATTGAGTCTCTCCGCTACGGCCTTTCCTATCAGTCCGGTTGCGCCAATTACAAGTATTCGTTTTTTCATGTTGCACTGTTTTTAATTATCAGAAGCAAAGATTCTTGAATGTGAGCAGGCAGAGGTTATCAGAAAAATCAAATAATTTGTTATTTTACGCCAAAAGGCAGTCCCGGATGTTTGTACACGGTTCGCGTATCCAGAAACAGTTTGAATACCTCGAGAAGGCTGGGATTGATATCTCACCCCTGTTCAGGCAGACAGGAATCTCCAGGGAAACCATCATTGAGCATGACACTACCTTTGACTTTGAACAGTACAAGGCAGTACTTGATTTTGCCCTGCGGCAGACCAACAATCCGGAATATGGCCTCGAATTCGGCAATCAGCCCCAGTTGGGTGGAACCATAGGTATGATGAGTGCCAGTTGTAAAAATCTGAAGGAGGGACTCATCATGGGCAGCAAATTCCTGAAGATCCAGGGTGATTTCGCCGAACTGGAGTTCATTGACGATGCCAGGTTTCCGAAACTGGTTTATACGCCGGTTATGGCCTGGATGCTGGAGAGTCCTCAGACAGCAAAACTCGAAGTAGATGCAATGTTTGCTTTCATTAATAACATACTTGCGGTAAACTCAAGTGGCACACTCAAACCTCATAAGCTGAAACTGACGTTTGCCAAACCACTGCATGCGGAAAAATACCTTGAGGTATTTGGTGTCATGCCCCGTTTTGAATGTGAAGCCAACGAAATGGTCTTTGAGAATTCTGCGCTACTGATCCCGATGAAAGCATTTAATCCGGAAACATTCGGGATACTGAATCAATACCTGGAAACAAGGCTAATCAATATTACAAATTCGGAAAAAGTAACCGATAAGGTCAGGAGAATACTATACTCATCATTCAGGTATCAATTTCCCGATATTGAATCAGTTGCAGAAAAACTGAATCTCAGCGCAAGGACTCTTCAGCGCAAGCTGTCGGAAGAAGAGACGAGTTTTAAGGAGATACTACAGGAGACCCTCTTCGGCATAGCAAAACAATTGCTTCTGCAAAACCATCTGACTGTATCAGAAATAAGCTATCTCCTGGGCTACTCTGACCTGGGAAATTTCAGCCGGTCATATAAGAAATACTGCGGCATGAGCCCGGTGGAGTTCAGGGCAAAACATTCTGCAGGAGCCTGACATGTTGAATGTTTGTGGAGGCTTCCGGCATTTCAACATCTGACACAATAATCCTTCAGCCAGGCGGCACACTCATCTATGCTGCTGAAGAGACAGTCCTCAGGTAAAATATCAGGTATCAGCCGGTTTTTCTTCAGCATATACAGGGGTTGGGGCTGGGTCATCGTCAGCACAACCTTGATCCCTATTTTCTGCATCTCCTTTATTACCTCTTCCAGCGCATAAAGTCCCGACTGGTCAATATAGGGTACTTTCTTCATCCTGAAGATTATGACCTTTGCATCAACGGGGATCTTATTTACTCGCTCCAGGATTTTAGATGCTACCCCGAAAAATATCGGACCGTCAAATCTCTTGATGTAGACATGCTTGTAGCTTAGGGTGAGTGCTGATTCGTCTTCCCATGCTATTTCCCTGTCATATTTCTCCACCCTCTGCAGTGAAGTGTTGTTTTCAACCATA
>QKGI01000145.1 GCA_003250475.1 Bacteroidota bacterium
TCCAGGTCCTGGTGATGACCTCCTCGCCCTCGCAGCTTCCGGCTGCAACGATATCGCTATACGTAGCATCAAGAGACGTGTCACAGTTATCGGACTCGTCGGTCACATCACCGGTGATACTGACAGAGGCATCATAGTTACACGTGCCATCCTTATAGATGGTGAGGTCGCCGGGTGCAGTAAATGAAGGTGCTTCTGAATCTATAACGGTAACAAGTTGTTCGCATGTGGCAGTATTTCCGTGAATATCTGTTACGGTCCAGGTGACGGTGGTAGTTCCCACAGGAAACTGAGCAGGGGCATCGCTGGTAACCGATGCCACACCGCAATTATCATCGGTTATGGCTGTTCCAATATCAATTCCCGATGCATGACATTCACCCTCATCAGCCGGAATACCGGCAATATCAGCAGGGCAGAATATTGTGGGATCTTCGTCGTCGGATACTACTACATCATACTGACACTGAGTATAATTACCGTGTATATCCGTAACAGTCCATATTACTGTCGTTGTGCTGACCGGGAACCGGGCGCCGGCTAAGGTCGATGTACCTGACCACAGCCTGCACTGCACAGTTGTCACCTGTTGAAACCGGATCAAGAGCTGTCCCGGGTACTGTATAGTAACATTCTCCCGCATCGGAGGAGTAGTCCGGGGCAGGTGTTGCACAGGTGATGGAAGGATCTTCGTTGTCGGATACTACTACATTATACTGACACTGTGCATCATTGCCATGTATATCCGTAACAGTCCATATTACTGTCGTTATGCCGACAGGGAACCGGGCGCCGGCTAAGGTCGATGTACCATTGAAGTCATTAACCACAGCCTGTACTGCACAGTTGTCACTTGTTGAAGTAGGGTCAAGAGCTGTCCCGGGCACTGTATAGTAACATTCTCCCGTATCGGAGGAGTAGTCCGGGGCAGGTGTTGCACAGGTGATGGAAGGGGCGGTGTTATCAACAACGTTAACTTGAAAAATACAGGATGTTGGATTGATGCCATCAGTGAATGTATACGTGACCATTGTTGTGCCCACGGGGAAAGATGACCCCGGAGCATGACTCCTGGAGGAATAGTTAACAGTCCCCTGGCAGTAGTCTTCAGCTGTCGGTTCTGTCCATGAGACAATCTGGGAACAGTCAGTGCTACCGGCGCCGGTATATACGGTAATGTCAGACGGACATCCGGCAATAACAGGTGGTGTGACGTCCGCCTCGACAGTCAGGTTAACTGTTGAAGAATAGGCAGAGCCACACATTCCAACACTTACAACGGCTCTGTAATGCCAGATTCCGGCAACAAGCACAACCTCACTGAATGGATTGGAATCACTTGAGGGAATATCTGTCCACTCAGTATCTGTAACAAGCTTCTTTTGCCATCCTATCACACTGCCTGTGTATCCCGTGACAGTAAAAACTGCGGTATTACCGATGCATTCCGGATCCCTGCTTACGGAGGCGGTTCCGCCTACCGGATTATTTGGATATATTGTCAGTATTACCTCTGTAGCCTCGCTCTCACAACCGTTAACAGTCTGAGTAACATAGAAGGTATAGGTCCCCGTTGAGGCAAGACCCGTGGCAAACGGTGTACCCCAGCCAGCTTCTGTGGTTAAGCCGGGATCAGAGTACCAGGTCAGGTTGCTGCCGGTAGCCTCCAGGTCGGCCACATTCCGCAAACAACAGAAAGTATCCTCACTGTCAGGAGCAGAAGGTAAGGGTGTTACAGTAATATCCTTTGCAGTGCTGACATTACATCCGTCAACATTATTCGTATAGGTAATTGTGTGGACACCCGGTCCCGCAATTGCTGGATCAAAGCTTGATCCCGTTACTCCTGTGCCGGTGAATGTTCCTCCGGCAGGATAGCCTGTAAGGGATACCGGGCTGTTACAAACACCTGCTGATGTCAGGAAAGACATTTCAAATTCCTCTCCTGCCGAGACAAAATTTTCAGGATCAATCTGATTTGAATATTCGGTGGCAATCCAGCCAGGGGCTTTACAGGACAAGGAATACCTCGCTTCATCTATTATACCATCAAAATATTCGCCGCCGCTATAACTTCCCAGATAAAGGAACTGAGGCAGGGCATTCTGTGAGGCAGGAGTAGTTGAGGTAGCTACTTCTGCACCATCAATATAAAGCCTGTGGTTGTAGCCGTCAAAAGTATAGGAATAATAATGCCACTCATTTCCGGAAGGCAGATCGTCACTCCATACTAAGGGTGCTCCTCCCCAGTTCCAGACTACGACCCGCATCTCGCCGCTTACAGATCTGAATCCAAGCTGGACTGCTGAGGTTGATCCGGCGCGCTGGAGGACAACCAGGTTTTCGGTTGATGTAGGTGACCCTGAGAACCGGGCCCACAGGCTTAGGGTCTGATTATATCCGTTCCCTCCGAATCCGGTAGTAGTTAACGTCCTCAGATTATCATTGTAGCCGTCGAAATCCCTGGCTTCCTCAATGAGCCCGTCGATGTCAGTACTGCCATTATTTTCAAGATCATTGTCAAAGGCTGTTGCATCCAGGAATGAATTATTGCTCAGATGCCATACGCCCTTATAGCTGCTGATCCACGTTTCTTCGGTTGACTGATCGGTAGAAATGTCCGGGTTCCCGTAAACTAAACGTATTGAGGTCGTACCTCCGGATGATAATACCGGAACCCGTACCCAGGCTATAATATTTCCTGTTACCGGATCATATGATTCAACCTCGAAGTTAAGTCTCTCGTTGTTGCTGTCGACAAATAGAATGTCATAGCCGTTGATGTTTTGTACGTGACCTCCGTTTGCTGTTGTCCTTAGATAATCCTCCGTGATATTTACAAGCACGGGGAAATCATCCAGGTCTTCCGTTCCGCTGGCCTGGTCTATTGTGAGGTCTGCAAAATATTCAAATCCAAAGGTGACGGTTGGCACATTCAGGTAAGCCAAAGTTGTCGATATGCTCTCTCCCCTGCCGTCAGTTATTGTACAGTAGTAAGCTCCGGCATCGCCCGGAACTGCATTGGTGATTCCCAGGACAGGTGTGGCAGTACCTGAGAAATGACCGTCATCAGTCAATATCCCGTCAGGGTATCTGTACCATTGATACGTCAACACGCCGTAACCCGAGGCAACAACAGAAAAAACAGATAGATCAGTGGAACCCTGGCAAACGGATTTATCTACCGGTTGGGATGTAATTACCGGTCCTGTTTTACCGATGCAAAAATGTGTTCCATCAGGCCCGCCTGAAATCCCGTTAGTCATATCTGCCCGGCTTACGATACTGCCGGTCACACCGGCATGTATACCGTCAAGAGACCAGTCAGCCGTGGCATTTCTTCTGATAATTCTTGTGCCGGCGGTCACAGCATAGGGTCCAAAACCTGTGGCATCAAGGTCAATGCTATAATCAAGTGTTGCGAGTGAATTTTTCGCCTGAGCAGTCCAGTAGCCGGTAGTATATTGATTGGTAATAGTGTATGACCCACCGTCAATAAGAGGAAGACCAGCACTTCCGGGATCTCCGGAGATAAAATCCACCAGCAGGGAGCCGGCAGTAAGATTTGCAAAGTTGATATTAAATGATTGGGTATTTGCCGGCGACCCGACCGGGAACAAATATCCCTGCGATGTCTGGCTGATATATCTTTCCAATCCTCCTACAACAGTGCCTGAACTATAGACAAGTGCATTCGCACTGCTATTTGAAAGGACAAAGCTCCTGCCTGTTGAAACAATATTTCCCTGGATCATTGTTAACAGGCCGGTGACAGTAAGGTCTCCCGTCAGAGTTACGTCGGTTGGATTATCTACAGTGAAATTGCGTACTGTTGCGGGCAAACCGTCACCGGTCACCTGTGAGACACTGCCGTTATAAGTATAGTCAGCATTCTGACTGAAGGTCCTTGCCCCGAGAACCTGTATGTTTCCTCCAGTGGCACCGGTTGCCGAGTTAGTGATCCCATAAGGATCACCGAGCATCAGGCCCCCTCCATCATTCAGGGTAAATGTTCCGTCAGCAACATAAGGGCCGGAAACATCAATGATGCTGGTCCCCATGTTAAGCACCGCCCCGCTGTATACTGTATAGTATATTCTTGTGTTCGAAAAACTGCCGCCAGTCCGGATAAAGTTCTGGATACCCGGCCCTATGAAGTTAATATTGCCTACCCCTGACCCGCTGGTAAGTAAGTTCCCTCCCGAGATTGTGAAATCACCACTTAGATTGAAGTTACAGACAAAGCCCCCGATAGCCAGATTTAACCTGCCACCTGTCTGGGTGTACCCCCCCAGGTTCATGCTATAGCTGCCGGAAATAGCAACCCGCAGATATCTGCTGCCGGTGTTGGCCATTGTAAAAGTGCCTGCCACATCGAGGTCAGCATTTATGTCAATATCTGTGTTCTGGCCCGGGCAGCTCCATGTGAAATTCCCAAAGACCTGATTCAATCCTGTCGGGAGAGTGTTTGAAACAGACAGGATATAGCAGGTTGAGGTAATATTCCATGTAGCAGTAGGGATATTGCCTCCGTTTAGCCTGTGGTTGTATACCGAGTTGTCATTGAATCTTATTGCAGCTCCCGGGTTGGCGGTAGTGTTGATATTGTTATAATTATCCACGGTCCCATAGACCTCCAGGTCGTAAGGTTCAGCGCCATTACCGAGGTATAAATTCCTGGAAGTGTTGATCCGCAGTGTTCCTCCTGCTTCGACCACCAGCTGATCAAGAGTTTCAGAAGTCGTAAGCGTAGCGGTATGACCATTTCTTATTGTGATCTCTCCGCTTGCCAGGCTGGGGTCAGTGGAGGCTGCCACCCAGGCTGTCCCGTTATATACCTGCCAGTTGGTTGAGAGATTGAACTGTGTGTTACCATTGGTCCTGTAGTCGCCTGCTGTCTGGCTGAAAACCTGACCTCCTCCAAAAAGAAAAAGAAGTGAAACAAGCCAAAGAAAGAATGTGGCAAAATCCAGGCCATGTCTGCTACGCTTTTTCTCAGCAATAATCTGATAAGGCGTGCCTGGAGGCCGGCTCTGAATTGAATGAATATTTTCAGACATACTCATTAGTAGTAACAAATCCTTTGCAAAGGCAAAACCGCAGGTAATATTTAAGTACAAACAAATAATAGATTATACTTCAAAAACTGCCAAAGGTTACCTCATAACCCAGTAATTTTCACCTCCAAGACCGTGAAATTGCACCAAAATAAATGTGCCGGCAAACAGTGCCGGCACGACTTATCCACATTGATAAATGTTTATGAACACGAGTGACTACTGAAAACTAAAGGATTAGCATCGCATCGCCATAGGTTCCGAACCTGTATTTTTCCTTAACTGCGGTACGATATGCCTTTTCCTTAACTGCGGTACGATATGCCTCAAATAGAAGGTTATAACCGGCAAAGGCTGAGACCATCATCAGGAGGGTTGAATATGGCAGGTGAAAGTTGCTCACCAGCATATCGGGAACCTTGAACTCATAAGGAGGAAAGATAAACTTGTTGGTCCACCCGTTGAAAGGCTTCACCATACCGGACGTGGATACGGAGCTCTCAAGAGTTCTGATGACCGTTGTTCCGACGGCGCAAACCCTGCTCCTCCGTTCCTTGGCCTTATTTATCAGAACAGAGGCGTCTTCGGAAATAATTATTCTTTCTGAATCAACCTTATGCTTGGTCAGATCCTCAACGTCTACGTTACGGAAGTTGCCAAGACCGACGTGAAGAGTAATCTCAGCAAACTCCACTCCTACAATCTCCAGTCTTTTTAGTAGTTCCCTGCTGAAGTGCAGACCGGCCGTAGGTGCGGCTACGGCACCTTCATGCTTGGCAAAAATTGTTTGATATCTTTCGTTGTCTTCCGGCTCAACAGGCCGGTTGATAAATTTAGGCAACGGGGTCTCTCCAAGTGAATAGAGTGTGTCTTTGAACTCTTCATAGGTGCCATCAAAGAGAAACCTGAGAGTACGGCCCCTTGAGGTTGTATTGTCGATCACCTCCGCCACAAGGAGGTCATCCTCACCAAAATACAATTTGTTGCCAATTCTGATTTTCCTTGCCGGATCGACAAGCACATCCCAGAGCCTCTGTTCACGATTAAGTTCCCGTAACAGAAAAACTTCTATCTCAGCACCTGTCTTCTCCTTGTTCCCATACAACCTCGCAGGAAATACCTTAGTGTTGTTAAACACAAGCACATCTTTCTCCTTGAAATAATCCACGATATCCTTAAATACCTTATGTTCAACCAGTCCGGTATCGCGGTGCACAACCATCAACCTCGATTCGTCCCTGTTTTTTGCTGGATAAAGTGCTATTAATTCCTGAGGTAACCCGTACTTAAATTGAGATAGTTTCATAGTCCAAATCCGTTAGTGCAAGAGTATTTATACGAATGAATTATCGTTTTGTTTCAAATTATCTACGATAAATTTCAATTCTTCTATAGTTAGTGCCTTTTCAAGACGATATTCCCCGATTGCGCTGCGTACCAGAGCCTGAAGATGTGCTCCGGAGCCCAGGGCTATTCCCAGGTCGCGGGCAAATGCCCTGATATAGGTCCCTTTGCTGCATACTACCCTGATTTTTGCTGTATCATCCCGGTAATCGAGCAGTTCTACCACACGAAAAGTGACTTTTACCTTGGCCAGGGTCTTTTCTATATTCTTACGTGCCAGTTCATAAGCTCTCTTTCCATCGACAAACTTTGCAGAGAAAAGCGGAGGCTCCTGATACTGGTCGCCAAGAAATGATTGCAGTTTTTCTTCAATAAGGTCTTTTGTTATATGATCTGTCGGGTACTCGGCATCCACCTCACTCTCAAGGTCAAATGAAGGAGTTGTCTGGCCAAACCTTATTGTTGCCGTGTACTCTTTGTCAAGATCCCTGAACCCATCAATTTTCTTGGTTGCTCTTCCTGTACAGACAATCATCAGTCCGGTTGCAAGAGGATCGAGTGTGCCAGCATGGCCGACCTTAAGCTTATTAAGTCCGCAATGATGCCTGATAGCCAGTTTAACCTTGTTTACCAGGTCAAAAGAGGTCCAGTAAAGCGGCTTCTGCAGCAGCAATATCTCTCCTTCTTCGAAATCTGAACAGTTCTTCAGCACTCTCAGGCGAAAATTATTAACGAAAGTCCTACCAGAAGGCAGTACAAAGCGAACCATATCAGCTTGCCTTTCCTTACGATATTTATCATCCACCGGCAAGCTATATACCCTGAAACAAAGGCGGCAATAAAAGCAATTATCAGCGGAAGGATAACCACATCCACCGCTGAACTGTCGGTATTAATAACCTGTACCAGGTTGGCTCCTATAATGGGTACTATAACCATAAGGAATGAGAACCTGGCAAGGTCGTTCTTGCTGTTGCCAAGCATAAGACCGGTAGAGATTGTCGACCCCGATCTTGACAGGCCCGGTAATACTGCCAGGGCCTGGGCTATACCCATAATAAAGGCACCGCCATAGGTTATCGGGTTATTTCTTTTTCTGACGAAATGTCCGATAACCAGGAACAATGCTGTTACCAGGAGAAACGAACCTGTTATATCCATGTCAGCAACAAAAAGTGTCTCGACCTTATCACGAATGGTGAATCCTACAACAGCAACAGGAATCATTGAGACAAGTAGTTTCAGTGAATAAACGGTCTCCTCGTTCATTTTAAACCTGAACACTCCGCGAAGCAGTTTAAAAATATCTTTCCAGAACACAACCAGAATACTCATGACAGTCGCACCGTGAACCACAACAGAGAAGAGGAAACTCTCTTCTATCCCGCCAAAAAAATATTTTACTATTTCGAGGTGCCCGTCACTGCTTACCGGTAAAAATTCAGTCAGTCCCTGCACCAGTCCGAAGATCAGGGCTTCATACCAATTCATTCTCCTTAATCCAGTTTAATAAGTCAAAAAATTACTCCCTGGGCCTTTTCATTATAGCATAAATCTCGAAAACAAAGCCGGCAAGTACGATCAGGGGAGCCACAGTAATCCTCCTGAAACTGAAAATATCTTCTGAAAAGACCCTGGGGTCATCAGATCTTCCACCGGCCATAAGAATAAATCCCACTATAATGATGGCAAAACCTATGGCCATCAATTTATAGTTTTCCCTTCCCAGGGCAAAACCGGATTTTTTGTCATCTTCCTTTTTAGCGACCATATAATTCTAGTAATAAAGTTTATCCTCATGCATGCCCAGGTACCTGTTCACAGCAAAAAATGTAGATATAGCATTGATCACCACTCCTGCGACAGCCAGGGCAAGGCACAAAAGCAGAAAGAGATTTATATTCTCATAGGTGAACAATGTAAAAAACTCCTTTTCAATAAGATACATCAGCCCCATAAGCAGCCCGATGGCTATGAGCGCTGCCAGAAAACCAAAAAAGAGGCTCCTGAGCAGGAAAGGCTTTCTTATGAAGGACCTGTTGGCCCCAATAAGCTGCATCGTATTTATCAGAAATCTTTTTGAGTAGATTGATAACCTGACAGTATTGTTTATTATTGTCATGGCTATAAGGAACAGCAGAGCGCTTATGATCAGAAGGAAAGCGCTTATTTTCTTTACATTATCATTAATCAGATTAAGTATTGACTCCTGGTAGTACACCTCATCCACCACAGGGTAATCAGAGATTATCTTTTCCAGTTTTATTACGCTGTCAGGATGGGTATAGTCGGCCAGCAGATATACGTCAATTGTTGGCATCAAAGGATTATATCCCAGGAAATCAAGAAAGTCCTCCCCCAGGTCTTCCCTGAGCTTAACGGCGGCTTCATCCTTCGAGACATATTCTGTTTGCTTGACATAGGGCTTGGCATCAAGTTCCTTTTGCAGCATTCTGATATCTGCTTCCCGGGCATCGTCTTTAAGCATGATAGTGAATGAGAGACTCTCCCTGAAATAATCTGAAAGCTGCCGGGCATTGATGAGAACCATCCCCAGTATCCCCAGAAGAAAGAGCACGAGGGAGATACTTACCACAAGCGTAGCATATGAACTGCCCAATCTGTACCTGGATATGCCACCGGTTGTTTTTGCCACTGCTAAAACTTTGCGTCAAAAATAGCACACAAACGGCCAAATCCTTCATCAGGTGGCCACTTTTTTCCAAACCTGGCACGAAAATGACGGGAATGAAAAAAAAGAATGTCAGGCCTCTACAACGGTCATCCAGCCGAACTCATCAGGTTCGTCACCGTTTTGAATTCCGACAAGTTTATTGAAGAGCCTCATCGAAACAGGCCCGGGATTGCCATCCTTACAGTAGCTGTAAATCTTACCCGTATCCGGGTCGACGATCTTTGCTATGGGGCTAATCACTGCTGCAGTGCCGCATGCTCCTGTCTCCTCAAACTCTTCAAGCTCTTCAACGGCTATCTTTCTTCTTTCGGTCCTGAGTCCCATATTCCCGGCCAGTGCTATCAGGCTTTTGTTGGTTATGGATGGGAGAATGGATTCTGATAGCGGGGTGACATATGTATTATCCTTTATACCAAAGAAATTTGCCGGGCCGCATTCATCAATGTATTTCTTTTCCTTTGCATCAAGGAATACCACATTACCATACCCTCCCTCATGGCCTTTCACAATAGCCCTCAGGCTGGCTGCATAATTACCTCCTACTTTAATGTTTCCTGTTCCCAGTGGCGCTGCACGGTCAACATCACGGCATATCATCATGTTCACAGGCTTTACCCCGCCCTTGAAGTAGGGCCCCACCGGGGTAACAAAAACAATAAAAGTATATTCAGCTGCAGGCTTTACTCCCACTTCCGCCCCACTGCCATACAGTAATGGTCTGATATAGAGCGATGCTCCCGAGCCATATGGAGGGACAAACTTCTCATTGAGCCTGACGGCAGTGAACACCGCCTCGCGAAATAGTTCTGCAGGGACAGGTGCCATCATGATCCCCTCGGCTGACGATTTCATCCTCCTGGCATTCTCATCCCAGCGAAACACCCTGACTTTTCCATCTTTACCCCTGTATGCCTTCAGTCCCTCGAAGGACTCCTGGCCATAGTGCAGGCCTGTAGCGGCAATATGAATATTAATATGCTCTGAATCAGATATCTCCGGCTTACTCCACTGGCCGTCTTTGAAATAACATCTAACGTTGAAATCAGTTTTTATATAACCAAATGGCAGGTTGTTCCAGTCTAAATTTACCATGATAATAGGAATTTGGATTTTTCAAATGTACTCTTTAAAAACAAAGTACCAAATGATTTTAAATATTGTTGAGTTTCTCGCCGGCAAAAACCTGCAGGGCGTTCAGCTGTTCGTTCACCGTCACTGACCGCAGTTTACCGGCTGTCTCAGTGAGGAACTGGTTTTTCTCAATTTTGCGGTACATATCCCTGAACCAGACCTTCGGATCTTCAATCTTACCGTAGGCATTTTCCTCCCTGTAAAGTCTGTCAATCATTGTTATAAAATCTATCCTGCCAGTAAAATCATAGACGGCATCATGCAGAACCTTTCCGGCGGCACTTGACTGTTCCTGCTCCATAGCACCTGACATAAGGGTGGTAACCGCCTCCAGTGTCTTCTGGCTGAAACCGTACACCATAAGAACTTCTGCTGCCCTCTTTTGTGACGCTGTCTTCTGGTCGTTATAGTCAAAGACATATCCGAAAAACACAAACACAGATGCCAGTCTAAGGTGAATATAATCCTGATCCTCCAGTTTCTCAGCCCTGGCAAGCAAGTCTGCCTGCATGCAGACGTTGCGTATGTATTCTGCACTATGAAAGAAAAGGTCAGGTGATGCAATCTCAGAATAAGTGGTGAAGACATGTTCCTCCACATC
Organism: Bacteroidota bacterium; assembly: GCA_003250475.1. Classification (GTDB taxonomy): domain Bacteria; phylum Bacteroidota; class Bacteroidia; order Bacteroidales; family VadinHA17; genus SR-FBR-E99. Next base: position 10,829 of record QKGI01000145.1, read on the forward strand.
AAGGATGCGGATCATCTCGATCCTTGTATGAAACCTGCTGTTTGGTGTACCGTCAGCTTCCCTGAATTCCGGCCTTATACCCGTCACAAAATACATATCGAGGTCACCTTTGTACTTCACCGGCATCCTTCCCCGGTAGTCACATGTAAAGTATTCCTTGACGAATTCATATGTAGTACCTGATATGTTGACCTTCCCCGGTTCTCCTGAAGATTCCATCCTGCTGGCAGTATTAACCGTGTCTCCCCATATGTCATAGGTTATCTTCTTGTGACCTACTACCCCGGCAATAACGGTACCGGTATGTATGCCTATTCTTATATCCCAGAAACGTGCCGATGACTTTGACGGATCGTTTTTCATTGACTGCATGTACTGCTGCATCTCCAGGGCAGCCAGGACCACCTCAACAGGATTTGTACGGTTTCTTTCCGGTATGCCACCCGCACACATATAGGCATCTCCAATTGTTTTGATCTTTTCAATCCTGTATTTCTCAGCGACAGAGTCAAAATGAAAGAAAAACCTGTCGAGCTCATCTATCAGGGCCTCAGGGTTCATCTCTTCGGCAATCCTGGTAAATCCCTGAATATCTGAAAAAAGAACTGTCACAAAGTTATATTTTCTCTTATCGGCTTTCCCCTTTGACATTATCTCTTCGGCCGTTCCTTTCGGGAGCATATTTGACAGCAGGTTGTCTGATTTCTCCTTCTCGTGTTGCAGTTCTTCAGTGCGTTCCGCTATTAGCTGCTCCAGCCTCTTCTGTCTCTCCATGAAAAGGCGGTGGGTTCTTATGCGGAGCAATATGGCAGCGAGAATAAGCAATACAGGATATATGATCCATGCAGCTGGCGACAGGTACCACGGAGCCTTCACCCGAAAGCTGAATGAACCCTCACCTGCCTCTTTGTCACCATGGCTGCGGAACCTGTACCTGAATGTATAATTCCCCCTGCCAAGATTCGTATACTCTTTATAATCTCTTGCAGTCCAGGCTGTCCATTCAGTATCAGGTCCATCCATAAAATATGAATATTCCATGCCAGTGACCTTCTCCATCTTGAAAACAATCCCTTCGTGATACTTTAATACGGGCATCCCGGCCCCGGGATCAATCATTAACCCTGAACGGTACAGGTAAACGCCGGTTATCCTCCCTTTATCGTCACTGTTGCCTCCCTGCCCGTAAAAATCATCGGTGTAAATAAAGCCGGCCCTTCCGCATAAGATTATGCTTAACAGTACAAATCCGCGAAAAAAGCTGGCAACCATATTGGATTGAAATAGTCTGGTCTATACAAAAATAAACTAATAATTGACTGTTTTGGTATGCTGCACCGGCACTGTCCGGAATCAATGATTATTTTTACAGATTATGTCATAACAATATGGAACTGGTATTTGCCACAAATAATGCACATAAAATAAAGGAGATACGCGATCTCCTGGATCAGGACTTCAGGATACTTGGACTGGCTGAGGTGAATATAAATGAGGATATACCTGAGGAGGCAGAAACGCTGGAAGGAAATGCCCTCTTCAAAGCACGGTTTGTATATGAGAGGACAGGTATGAATGTCTTTGCAGACGATACGGGGCTCGAAGTTGATGCTCTCGGGGGTGCTCCGGGAGTATATTCTGCTAGATATGCCGGTGAAGGAAAAAGCTTTGATGACAACATCGTCAAGCTTTTAGGTGAAATGAAAAATGCTGATAACAGGGCCGCACGGTTCAGAACCGTAATTGCCCTGATTCTTGACGGCAGTGAATATTTGTTCGAAGGTTCGGTAGAGGGAGTGATCCTCCGGGAAAGAAAAGGCATTGGCGGATTCGGGTACGATCCGGTTTTTAAGTCGCTGAATGATGAGAGGACTTTCGCAGAGATGCCTCTTTCAGAAAAAAATAAAATATCTCACCGGGCATTGGCAACAAAAAAATTACTGGCATTTCTGGCTGACAACGCCGTGGAAAAATAATACAAATCTTTGCCGGCAAGAGAGCAATGAAAAGGATCGTTTCAATCACAGCCCTGTTTTTCATCGCATTACTGGTGACCGGGCAGGGTGCTGTCGGGTCCTGGGATGACCATCTTTCTTACAGTACATCCTATTGTGTGACAGCAGGCGGAGACAGGATATACTCTTCAGCAGGAGCATCCGTCCTGGTATTTGACCGCCTGTCAGGGACGACTTCTTCCCTCTCAAGGATTTCAGGTCTGAATGAGACAGCAATTAACCTGCTGGCATGGTGCGACGAGGAGGAGGCATTAATCATCGTTTATAAGAATACAGGAATAGATATTGTCAGAAAAGGTGTAATAACCAACATTCCAGATATTAAGAACAAGTATATTGCCGGTCTGAAAGAAATATACGGCATCACTGTCTCGGGATCGCGGGCATGGCTGTCAGGGAGCTTTGGCATTGTTGTTGTCGATGTCAGGGGGAGATACATAGCCGACACCTGGAGACCCGGCCCCGATGGCGAAACAAATCCGGTCAATGAAACGGTTATTCTGGAAAATAATATCTATGCGGCTACTGATAATGGGATATACTTCGCTCCGTTAAGCCGAACCGGCCTCTCCTATTACGGCAACTGGGAGTTGCTTGACGGGTTGCCGTCACCGGGATCAAAATATAACGCCCTTGCTGCTGCCGGCACTGCGCTCTTTACAAACAAACCGGGTCTTACTGCCGTTTCTGACTCACTGTTCCGGGTTATCCCCGGACAGGAGGCCGTCCTGGTTGCAGCAGAGCCCCCGGAATCAGTCAGATCACTTGACACCCATGGCAGCAGTATAGTCATGTCACTGCTATCATCAATCAGACTACTTGATGACAATGGCTCCTTCGTAAGGGAGATAACAGGTTACGGGTGGGCATCTGCCAATCCCGTATGTGCAACCGGCTACCAGGGAACCCTGTGGATAGCCGATGCCTCTGTCGGCCTGGTGTCGACCAGCGATTACAGCAATTTCAGTAGCTACACCCTCGCCGGACCCTATACAAATAACGTAGCCGATATTAAATTCGCCGGCAACAGGTTTTTTGTCACCGGAGGTACTGTTGACAATGCATGGGGTAACGTATACAGGCCATTTCAGGTCTTCACCGGCACAGGTGATACGTGGAAAAGCCATCTCCTCTATGATGTGCCTGACAGGGACGCAATGCGTATAACTGAAGATCCGGCCGACGAAAATCACTTCTTTGTATCGTCATGGGGTAACGGACTGTATGAATTCAGAGATGGCGTACTGGTCAACGTCTATAATCAGTACAACTCTCCTCTGTCAAGTATTATTCCCGGTGAAAACTACACAAGGATCTGTGGCCTGGTATATGACCGGTCAGGAAATCTCTGGATGACACAGTCAGGTGTGGCAGGTAACTTTAAGCTACTGACACCGGGGGGCAACTGGGTCTCAACGTCGCTTAACCTTAACGTCCCTGTTGTGGGAGACATGATTATAGACCGAAACCAGTATATCTGGGTGACACTGCCAAGGGGATACGGACTCCTGGTCTATGACCCGGCAGGTACGCCCGAAGTAACATCAGATGACAGGTATCTGAGACTGCAGGTCCAGGATGCCGAGGGACATGTCATGAACAACATTTTTTCCCTTTCTGCTGACCTTGATGGCAATGTGTGGGTTGGCACAGATATGGGCCCTGCTGTATTTTATAACCCCGGGAAAGTATTTTCAGGTGACCTGAAAGCTTCACGTATCAAGATACCCAGGAATGACGGATCGGGACTGGCAGACTACCTGCTTGGAACAGAGACCGTTACTACTATAGCCATTGACGGGGCGAACAGGAAATGGTTCGGGACTATCAGCTCAGGCGCATACCTGATGTCTGACGACGGCAAGGAGGAGCTGATCCATTTCACAAGCAGTAACAGCCCTCTCCTGTCTGATAATCTTGTTAAGATAGCGGTGAACGGTGTTACAGGTGAGGTATGGTTCGGCACTTCCGAGGGGATAGTATCTTTTCGCGGGGATGCCACCGAAGGAAATACAGATTATTCAGGGGTCTATGCCTTCCCTAACCCGGTAAGGGAAGACTTTGACGGTGTGGTGACCATCACGGGACTGGTGGAAAATTCATCAGTGAAAATCACCGATGTAAGCGGGAATCTTGTTTATGAGACTACTTCCCTGGGAGGCCAGGTAACGTGGGACCTGCGCAACTACAGGTCACAACGTATAGCAACAGGTGTTTACCTGGTGTTTTGTACCAATGATGACAGGACCCTGGCTAAAGTAATAAAGATGCTTGTTATCAGATAATCAGGCTCTGTATTCGCTCTATCTGAAGTTTTTTATTCACCTCCCTGAGACGCCGGGCAGTACCCGTGAAATACTGGTGGCCGGAAATGAATTTCACCTGCATTTTGTTCCAGTCGTTAATGTTGCTGATCTTATCCTGAGCCTTCAATTCCTCAAAGAGAGTATTTGAAACAGGGATAAAGTCACTTCTTCCCAGGTAGTCAAGGTCAGAATCACAGATGATCTGTTCCAGCAGGTCTGTTGGCCTTGGCGGAAGCTTCGTCGACATAATGATCCGGCATATTCTGTCAATCTGTTCTTCTGAATATCCGTACGCCGGAAGCATCTCACGGGCAAGGAGAGTACCCTGATACTCATGATCATCATATGAAAGGGTATGTCCGGCATCATGAAACAGGGCCGCGGTCTTGAGCAGAAGTATCTCTTCATCAGTACATCCTTCTGCCCACCCAATAAGCTCCACCTCTGTTACCACGTCAACAGTATGCTTGACGTTATGATAAAAGAGAAAATCAGGGAGCTCTCTCTCCATTTTGTCAAGAATAACCTCCTGGATATCTGTGAATTGTATCAGCCCAAACTTGACCCTGAAAGCATCATTTGCCACAGATCCCTGGCCGTCCATGCACAACCCGGGCAAAAGGCCATCAACCTGGTACATCTGAATATTGCCGGTGTACTTCACCGGTAGTTTACCGAAAAATTCACACCTGAAGAACTCCTTCACCAATTCAAAGGTCATCACCGAGATCAGGATCGAATCGCTTTCTGAGACTGCCTCTATCCTGCTGGCAGTATTCACTGCACGCCCCTTGATATCATAAGACACTTTATTTTTGCCTGAAATAGTGGCTGTCACCGGCCCGGTATGAATGCCTGTCTTCAGGTTCCATATCCTCTTATCACCTCTTTTCTCCTTTTCATATTCCCTGAGAAAATGCCTGAGCTCCACGGCAGCCATTACCACCTCCACAGGGTTGGTAATGTTTTTAGCAGGAATACCGCCGGCACACATAAAAGTATCACCAATGGTCCTTATTTTCTCGATATGATATTTCCTGATAATTTTATCGAATTCAAAGAAAATCTCATCAAGCTCATCCATTACAGCTGCAGAATCCATGTCTTCAATGAGATTGGAGAAACCCCGGATATCAGCAAAAAGAACTGTTACCATATTAAACCTGAGAGATTTCTCCCCTTCAATAACCTGCGTGCCCTTCAGCTCATTATTCTCTACAATGAGCCTGTACTTTTCACTGGTTTCAAGCAACCTTTCCTTTTCCCGCTCAAGTCTCTTAACCTGCTCCTCAAGCTCCTTGGTCTGACGGACAAGCTTTGCTATGCGCCTGAGTAGCTGATCTTTAGATACTGAATCCATTTTTAATTACTTGAAAGTAAATATACTAATTTTAATATATGGGTCTTGCCGGCAGAAGGCTATGAAGAAACTTTAATACTTTTGAACCATGAATTTACAACATGCTTGTAAAGACAAAAGCCATACTGCTTCATCATGTACGATATTCAGACAACTCACTGATTGCACATTTCTATACTGAAGAATACGGAAGGCTTTCAGTGATGGTGAAGGGTATCTCTTCAAAAAAAGGAAGGACCAGGTTCAACTATTTTCAGCCGTTGAATATTTTCAGTACGGAAATCTATTTTAATAACAACAGGGAGCTGCATAACCTCAGGGAGCTGAGCCTTGCCTATATACCTGAAAGGATCCCGGGTGATATTCATCATACTTCTGTCGCACTTTTTATCAGCGAACTTCTTTACAATGTCATCAGGGAAGAGGATGTGAACAAAATGCTTTACGGCTTCATAGAATCATCCGTTATAACTCTTGACAATATGACCGCCGGAATCAGCAATTTTCATCTGTGGTTTCTGGTGGCGTTCACCGGCTATGCCGGAATCGGGCCGACACCCACTCAAGCCAAGCATACATTTTTTGATATGCTTACCGGCCAGTTCACTTCGCTGCAGCCCCTGCACCCTGATTTTCTTGAACCGGATAGTGCAATGATTCTTAACAGGTTACTGCAAATTTCTGCAGAAGATGTCGTTTCGCTGCAAATGTCTGGGGAACAACGGACAGCACTGCTGGAACGACTGCTGAAGTATTACAGTCTGCATCTTTCAGGGATAAGACAGATGCGTTCGCTTCAGGTTCTGAAAGATATTTTCAGATAAATATGGCCGGGCTTTAGCTATCTTTGACACAAAATTTCATCCATGTCTTTCATACCATCGGTAATAAAATGGATAAATACGAAAAGGCGTTCCCAGATCGATCTTTTCATGAAGTACCCCGCCGAGACTCAACAGGAGGTTCTTACAAAGCTTATTACGGCAGGGAGGGAGACTACCTGGGGCAAAGAGCATGGATATGCCTCGGTAAGGAATCATGATCAGTTTTGCAATAATGTTCCCATACAGACTTATGAGGAGCTTATTCCGTTTGTTGAGCGTTTGAGGGCCGGGGAAAAAAACCTTCTCTGGCCGGGGGAGGTCAGGTGGTTTGCCAAGTCATCCGGTACAACAAGCACCAAAAGCAAGTTCATTCCGATAACCAGGGAGTCTCTTGAAGAGACTCATTACAGGGGTACAAAAGACTGCCTTGTGCTATATACATCGTTGAATCCGGCAACGAAGATCTTCCTTGGCAAAGGCCTGACTCTTGGCGGAAGCCACCAGATTAACAGTTTCAGCAACAATTCGCTTTATGGCGACCTCTCCGCCATCCTGATTGAAAATGCGCCCGGTTATTCTGATCTGATACGCACACCGCCAGCACGCATTGCACTTATAAAGGATTTTGAGGAGAAGATGAAGATGATCACGGAAAAGACTGTGGACATGAATATCACAAGTATTTCCGGAGTACCGTCGTGGTATCTTGTTCTCATCAGGCATATCCTCCAGACCACCGGCAGGGAGAATCTTCACGAGGTATGGCCCAATCTTGAGGTGTTCTTCCATGGTGGCGTCAGTTTCGCCCCGTACCGTGAGCAATACAGGAAAATCCTGCCCGACCCGAAAATGAATTTCATGGAGACTTACAATGCCTCTGAAGGTTTCTTTGGCATACAGGATGACCTTTCAGACAGCTCTATGCTCCTGATGCTCGATTATGGTATTTACTATGAATTTATCCCAGCCGACCAGATAGACTCTGACAATCCTCAAACTCTTACCATCGGAGAGGTTAAGAGAGGTGTCAATTACGCTGTCATTATCTCAACTGACGGTGGTCTTTGGAGATATACCATCGGTGATACGGTGGAATTCACGAGCCTGTTCCCGCACAAAATAAAAATAACAGGAAGAACCAAACACTTCATCAATGCCTTCGGCGAAGAGCTGATAATAGATAATGCGGAGAAAGCCCTTGAGAAAGCATGTGTGGTCACCGGAGCGCACATCAGCGAGTATACAGCCGGGCCGGTGTACATGGGAAGCGAAAGCAGGGGATCGCATGAGTGGGTAATCGAGTTCGAGAGGGAGCCCAATGACCTCGAGCATTTTATAGAGATTCTTGACACCACCCTGAAAGCCGTGAACTCTGACTATGAGGCTAAACGGTATAAGGATCTGACACTATCCAGGCCAGTCATACGGGTGGTTCCCAGGGGTACCTTTTATAAATGGTTCCGGGAGAGAGACAAACTCGGAGGACAGAATAAAATGCCGCGACTGTCAAACGGCAGGGAGTTTATAGAGAGCGTTCTGAAATCCGTTTCCATCTGAAATCTTTTTATCAACATCCTGCTCTTCTCCCTCCCTTTTTCCTATATTTAGACTCAGATTTAAACAATCAGTTTTATGCATATAGCAATAGCAGGAAACATCGGATCAGGAAAGACAACACTGGCCGGGCTGCTTTCGAAACATTACGGCTGGCAGGCTCATTATGAGGATGTTGACGACAACCCTTATCTCAATGATTTCTATGAGGACATGCAGAGGTGGTCATTCAATCTTCAGATCTACTTTCTTAACTCCCGCTTCAGCCAGGTACTGGAAATCAAAAAAGCAAAAAATACCATTGTTCAGGACCGTACCATATACGAAGACGCATATATTTTTGCTCCCAACCTCCATGCTATGGGGCTTATGTCAACGCGTGACTTTGAAAATTATTTCACTCTCTTTAAGCTGATGAGCTCTCTTGTTGAGCCGCCTGACCTGCTCCTCTATCTGAGGGCCTCAGTACCAACCCTCGTCAGCCAGATACAAAAACGCGGTCGTGAATATGAAAGCTCAATAAGACTTGACTACCTGAAGAGACTTAACGAGCGTTACGAAGCATGGATTGAGTCTTATAAACTGGGGAAACTACTCATTCTTGAAGCTGATTACTACGACTTTCCCGAAAATAAAGAACACCTGAGTGAAGTCATTGATAAAATCAATGCTGAACTCCACGGGCTGTTCTGACTCATTATCAAAGCCCGGGTATCCACCAATTTTTTATTTGTGTTTTCTGTTTACCTTTGCTTCATGTCTGTAATCCTATGATTCTATCCAGGAAAATGAAACGAGGAATTGTTATTTCATTGGTGCCGCTGCCGGCGTTGAATTCAGACTGGCAGGAAAACAATCAATTGTTCTTGAGCTTCGTTATGATTACCTTGCCAATGTTTCTGCCGGGTCATTTATCAATAACCCGGGGATCAGCCTCATGACAGGATTCAGCTTCTGAACCTGATCCTGTTCAGGTATTTGTAAATCGATAAAAACACAATAATGAAAAAGATTTGTCTCTCTGCACTAATGGTTCTTGCAACCTCCCTGTCATGGGCACAGCCATCACAGGATATACCTGTTGATACAGCCTACCGTATTGGCAGGCTGGATAACGGCCTGACCTATTATATCAGGCATAACACTGAGCCGGCGGGAAGGGCAAGCTACTATATCATCCAGAATGTAGGTGCCATACTCGAGAAAGACAGCCAGAACGGGCTGGCTCATTTCCTTGAGCATATGGCCTTCAACGGAACTGAGCACTTTCCAGGGAAAGAGCTGCTGAGCAGCCTGGAAAAGAACGGAGTGGCTTTTGGCAGGAACATTAACGCCTATACAAGCTGGGATGAAACGGTATATAACCTGAGCGACGTACCGGTTGATAAACCCGGGCTTATTGATACATGCCTGCAGATACTTGCAGACTGGTCAGACTACCTGACCCTCGATGATGAGGAGATAAATAAAGAACGAGGGGTAATAAAAGAGGAGTGGCGCACAAGACGAAACGCATCATGGAGAATGATGACGCAGATGCTGCCAGTACTGTTTGAAGGCTCGCAATATGCTGTACGGGACGTGATTGGCGATACCATGGTCATCAATAATTTTCACCCTGATACCCTTCGCGATTTCTACCACAGATGGTATCGCACCGACCTTCAGGCTATTGCTGTTGTGGGTGATATCAACCTTAATGAGGTGGAGGGAAAAATCAAAGATACCTTTTCCCCGATAGCTGCTGTCCGGAATCCTGTTCCCAGGCCTGAAAGCCTGCTTATACCCAGGAAAGGGACGAAATACCTGCTGGTAACTGACCCGGAAGCGTCAGAAACTTCCGTAACCCTGTACATCATTGATAGCCTGCCGGACAGAAAAGCCAGGGATCTGAATTATATACGTGATGGCTTTGTGATATCACTTATGAACAACATGATGCGCAGGCGTTTCAGCGAAATCGTACAAAAAGGAACACCTCCGTTCATCTCCGGAAGGCTATCTTACGGCTCCTTCGTGGCCCGCAATTACAATGCCCTTACCCTTACGGCATCAGTGCGCGAGAATGAAGAGGCAAAGGGCTTTGAAGCAGCGATTACCGAAATGGAAAGAGCACGCAGGCATGGATTTACTCAAGGAGAGCTTGACAGGGCCAAAGCAACGATGCTCTCAAACTTCGAAAGCCTCTATAAGCAGAAGGATAAAATAAGCAATGACGACTGGGCTGACCAGGTAAAGGACAACTTCCTGACTGATGAGCCGATCCCGTCACTTGATGTTCAATATGGCTATTACAGGGAGATCCTCCCGACGATAACCCTGGAAGAGGTAACTGGCAGACTCAGGGGACTCATAGCGGATAACAACCGGTATATTGTTGTGGAAGGGCCTGATGACAAGGATCATCTTACTGAGTCCGGGGCACTGGAGGTTATTGGAAAAGTAGCCTCAGAGGAGATCCCTCCTTACGAGGATATAACCGGCGGATCCTCCCTGATCAATGAGACTCTTGCAGGTGCGGAGGTGGTAAGGACTATCACAATGCCCCAGTTTGATGCTACCGAGTGGACACTGGCAAATGGAGCAAGGGTTGTGTTCAAACACGCCGATTTCGAGAAGGATAATGTGACTGTTACGGGCTATGCCTTTGGCGGGTCATCAGTGTATCCTGATTCCCTCGTTCCTTCACTCTCTCTTTTCCCCCAGGTTATCTCCATGTACGGTGCCGGTGAGTTTGACAATGTGACGTTGACCAAAATGCTCGCCGGGAAAAAAGCCTCCGTTTCACTTGGAATTCAGGAAACCATGGAGACAGTAGCCGGCAGTTCCACACCCGGGGATTTTGAAACACTGATGCAGCTCCTTTTCCTGAGATTCGCAAGACCCAACTACAACAGGGAAGCTTATGATGCAATAATCGGACGCTATACTGCAGCGATCACAGCCATGCAGAAAGATCCCAACAAGATGATGTCTGACAGCCTTTCGATGAACTTAACCTGTTACCACCCGAGGACATTTCTGCTGACTCCTGAGTCAATGAAGCTGATCAAATATGAGGATATCAACCATATCTACGCAACATCTTTCAACGATGCCTCTGAATTCACTTTCTTCATCACCGGTAATATCGAAGAGTCCGTAGCCCGTACGATGGCATCAAAATATATAGGATCACTCCCATCCGGATATTTGAACAGGACATGGAAAGATCCTGGTATACATCAGCCTGAAGGAACTGTAAGAAAAGAGATTCCCGTTCCGCTTGCCGTTCCAAAAGCTACTGTTATCATGAGCTACTCCGCCCCCTCCGTTTACAAGCCTGTAAACTACATTGCCATGGATGTTCTTAAAGGTATCCTTGACCTGGTATATACTGAAAAGGTAAGGGAGGAACAGGGGGGAACCTACGGCGTCAGCCTGAAGGCTTCATCGCAGAAACGACCAGAAGAAAAAGCTACCCTGATGATAGCGTTTGAATGTGACCCAGAAAGGGCTTCAGAACTCAAGGAGATAATCTACAGGGAGCTGGAAGAGATAGCTGAAAATGGACCTTCCCAGGTCAATCTTGACAAAACGGTAAGCAACATGCTCAAGACCCGTGAGGAGGCCCTGCTACATAACAATTACTGGGCCAATATCATACGCGGTTATTACCTCAACGGCATTGACAACAATGATGCCCGGAACTACGCTGACATCCTGAACAAATTGACAGTGAAGGATTTGCAGAAAGCAGCCAGGAAATACCTGGCTAAAGCTGATCTTCTTGAAATTGTCTTTGTTCCAGAGAAGAAATAAACCTGCTCATCTCGAGTGCAATCTCGGTACTATGTGTTCTCCTGTTATCCTCCATATCGAGGTATAAGGAATTCTTTATCTGCATGGCTATTGCTTCTCCCTCCGCATGACTGTGAAACCTGTCACTGGAGGCAACAACCACCAGTGACGGCACACAGACTTCTGCAGGTGCATCTCCGATGTGATAACGGCTGAGATCCCTCACTGCCTTCCCGATACGCTCCGGTATTGCTGTGTCCAGATTACGGCAGTTTATGAGATACATCTCCTCATCCTGCTCAATATCTATCACAAAAGTCCTCAGGTACCACTTGAGGAATGGTTTTACAGGTCTGTAAACGTATTTCGCTATCCTGGCAAGCGCAAGTAGCCACCCCCTGAAAGGGAAAGATCCGTTAGGTTCAACAAGAATAACCGCCCCGGGTCTGATCGCAGATATTGAAAAGGCCTCGATAATTGCCGTGGCTCCCAATGAATATCCGGCCAGAATATATGGTCCCTTCCCTGCAAACTTCAACTCTACATACCTGACAATATCATTGGCAATGTCATCAACAGTGAATCCTTTACCCGCCTCAACCCTGGCACTTCCTTTTTCACGGGTCTCAAGATAATACACGGTGTGGGAGCGCGTCAGTTCAATAAGTACCTCACGGAAATTTTCAATTATTGAAACCAGCCCGGGGATGAAGACAACAGGAGGATCGCCGCCAGGCTCAGGAGGCTCAAATACGACAGTCTTCAGTTCCACCCCCGTCTCGAGGTAATAATATTCAGTCTTATATTTTGCTCCCGGGTGACAGAAGGCAGAGTAATCACAATCCATACAGGTATCTCCTCAAAAAAGAAAAATTTCACAAGTATACTAATATTTTGAATTTTCTGCGGACTGGTATCTGACAGGTATATAAATCCGTCAAATGTGTGTAACTTGGTCATTAATAAAGGCCCTCAGGGAGACAGGCAAACCGGATATTAACTATGAGACTCGGAATTATTACTGATATTCATGAAAATGTAACAATGCTGGAAGCTGTGCTGAAGCTTGCAGATGTGAACCGTTGTGATGAGCTGGCCTGCCTTGGCGACATAGCAGGATATGATCGCAGGTTCTATAATTACCATTTCAGGAGGAGTGCCAGCCAATGTATTTCTATTATCAGGTCAAACTGCCGCTGGGTGGTAGCCGGTAATCATGACCTTTTTGCAGCCGGAAGATTTCCTGGCTATTCCAACGGATACAAATACCCCGAATCCTGGTTTCAAATGGCCCCGTTAGAAAGAAGAGATGCTTCACAAGGCCTCGTGTGGTCATTTGAAGGGGAAGACCCCAATGATCTGGAGGAAGATGACATAGCTTATCTTAACACTATCCCTGAGTATAGTATAGTGCCGGCGAACGGCGTACGGTTGCTGCTGTCGCATTATGTATGCCCGGATTTTACAGGGTCCACCACAGTGCATGTCACGAAACAGCATCATATAAGAGGTCTCTGGAAATTCATGACCGACAATGACTTAACGTTCTCCTTATCCGGTCATTCCCACAAACCTTTTGCCTACTTTTCCCATCGTGAAACGCTACCCTTCCTGAAAGCCTTTCATCCTGTACCGGGTGACAGCATATATCTGGGGAATGAGATGGCAATGATCCTGTTACCTCCGGTTACCGGGGGTAATGGAAGAACATCTTTTTCGATGATTGATATGGAGACGGGTATGCTGCATCTTATGCATGAAAAAGTAACTTAGGAGAAGACTATGAATGAAGCGGATCCACATAAAAAAAGAAAGATATTCCTCCTGAAAGTAGACCTGCCTGCCCTGCTGGCAATTATTCTTTTTGCAGGTATGATCTTTCTTTACCTGATACCTGCCTTTGAAAATGTCATGATGGATCGCAAACGGAATCTAATCCATGAGATGACAGCATCGGTCAATAGCCTCCTTGATTACTATCATGGACAGGAGCTGGCCGGTACCCTGGAAAGACAGGCAGCCCAGGAGGAGGCTAAAAATGCCATAAACACAATCAGGTATGGTCAGGATCTTAAGGATTACTTCTGGATAACTGACATGGTGCCTGTGATGATCACCCACCCCTACAGACCGGACCTTAATGGCCATGATCTGACAAATTTCCATGATTCAAGAGGTAAGGCAATTTTTGTCGAATTCGTAAAAGCCGTATCCGATGGAGGCGAAAGCTATGTTGAATATATGTGGCAATGGAATGATGATTCAACAAGAATAGTACCGAAACTGTCATATGTGAGGCTATTTGAGCCCTGGGGATGGGTCGTGGGCACCGGTATATATGTAGAGGACGTCAGGACCGAGATTCGCAGAATGGAGATAAGGTCTCTTGCTATTTCAGGGATATTTGGGTTGATGATCATTTCCCTCTTATTTGCCATCTCCAGGCAGAGCCATAAGATAGAACAGAAAAGAACCAGAGCAGAAAGGGAACTGCATAAATCAAGGGAGCTCTACAGGACACTAGCTGAGGCTGCATCAGAAGGAGTTATTATATGGTCTGACCTGGGACTTCAGGCCAACAAGACATTGCTTTCCTGGATTGAATACAGCGAGGAAGAGATACTGAAGAGGCCATTGTCAGATATCCTGAACTCACATGGGGTTTTTGGCACTGATAATCCCGGGAAATTGTACGAGGAGCTTACAGCCCGGCAATATGTTGAGTGTCTTCTGACTACAAAAACCGGAAGACAATTGTCCTGTCATGCCGATCTCTCGAGGATTACAATAGGTGACCAGAATGCAGTACTCATTGTAATCCGTCCGGCAGTGAACCCGTCACTGATACCTGGCATAAACCTTCCCGCCTCGTTGCTTGATAGTGCCGGAACAGGCTTCTTCCGGACAACTTATGGAAAAAAACCAAAATTTATTCATGCAACAGCCCCTTTTCTGGAATATCTGGGTTATTCCGACATGCAGGAACTGCATCAGCAATACATCGAAACAATATTCGCCGACACCCGGCAATACGAGCTTGTAAGAAAGAAGCTCGAAAGCAGAAAAGGGCTGTTTAATGAAGAGATGGTTCTTAAAAGAAAAGACGGAGATGAACTGCTGGCCCTTGTAACCATGATGGTGGTTGATACCGGGGCAGATGAAATATGGTGTGATGGTAGTGTCGAGATCCTTGCCGCCTCGGCTTCTTCCTCGGTCATGCCTCCTGCCGGGTATGAGGCCTTGGGAGCTTCTTATATTACAGAGGTGCCTGTTTCCTCAGTCATGAGCATTCCGGTTACCTGCCCTGAGAATACGCCTTACACCAGGGCTCTCTCACTGATGAAAGAGAACAACACAGGTGTTATCGTTGTATTAAGCAGTACCGGTGAGCCAATGGGTGTTGCCAGTTCCGGGAGCATAGGATTAGGAATGTCAGAGACTGACCAGGCAGGCACCAGCATTTTCAGGTTCATGCAGGCACCACCCTCGTTTATTGACATACACAGCCGGATAGGCTCAGCCCTTGACAGGATTAAGACCAGTAAGGCCGGATGCCTGTTGGTGATGGCTCCGGATAACAAACTGGCAGGGACAATTACAAATGAAGATCTGGTCCGTGCCTTCTCCATGACTCCCGTGTTACTTCTAAATGAAATATCCGGAGCCGGGTCTGTTAACAGCCTTAAGAACACCTGGCATAACTACCGGAAGGTAGCCCTGTCAATGCTGATAGGACACGCAGACCCCTATTCGCTTTCATTGCATATCTCATCCATTGCCGATGCTATATGCCGAAGAGTGATAGAGCTGTGCATTGAAAAAGCTGGCAAGGCTCCATGCCGCTTTTCGTTCATCCAGACAGGAAGTGCAGGACGAAAGGAACAGAGTTTTCTTACAGACCAGGATAATGCAATTATTTTTGAGGACCTCGAAGGTGAACGCCTGCGGGAGGCAGAAGAGTATTTCCTTGACCTCGGAAGAAGGACCAATGAAATGCTTGACAGTATAGGCTTCCGCCTCTGTAAAGGTAATAACATGGCCGGAAATCCTAAATGGTGCCAGCCACTTGACAGGTGGAAGAGCTACTTCTCAGACTGGATAAAGACTCCCGGTCCTGCAGAGATACTTGATGTAAGCATTTTCTTCGATTTCAGGCATTGCTATGGAGATCACACACTATGTGAAGGACTAAGGGATTATGTTAAAACCAGCCTGCAGACAAGTGACATTTTCTTCTACCACATGTCCCTGGCGCTTAAGCCATTTAACCCGGCCAGGACAGTTCTTGCAGAAGATGCTGCCGATATCAAAAGAGTCCTTATGGCGCTTACAGGAGTTATCCGCCTTTATGCCCTTAAACACGGTCTTGACGGATTGTCAACCGTGGAACGGATAACAGAGCTTCATGCCGGGAAGTATATTAATCATGAGATACTTCGCGGTGCTCTTCAGGCATGGAGAGACCTTACATATATTCGTCTGTCACATCAGGCGTCATGCATTGCCGTTGGTAAAGAACCGGATAACAGGGTTGATTTCAGGGTAAGGTACGCCGATATGCAATTACCTGCGGCCAGGGCTATAGAAGAGATAAATAACCTGATGCTAAAGGCCGGCAGTGATTTTCACTCGGTAACCATTTAAAACCGGTAAATAGTACTCAGCAGCAGTCTGATATTTGTTACATTATGGGTATCGGTGACCATACCGTCATTTCCCATGGTGCCGTATGCCGCCAGTGTGCTCTCAAGCTCGGCAGCAATGCTGAGTTTACCCTCAGTAACGGTTAACCTGGGTGATATCCTGAAGAGATGATCTATATTACTGCCCCTGCCGTAAAAGGTAGTGCCAACAGCGTCGCGTGAACCAAGGTTCCTGTTGTAACCGCTGAAAAGACCGACAGAAGTTTTTTTGCCATTTGTGCGGACATCAACCCAGAACCCCGCATTGTTTATTGTTGACCACTCACGTACCTGGTCAACCGGGTTGCTTATGCCTGACACAGCATATCCGCCGATCATCATCATATCACTTGCGTTTTCAGCGTATACACCCATCAGTGAGATATTAACCGGACTGGTTTTAATCTTCAGAGTGGCAAAGGCGGCCATGCTTCCCAATCTGGTGCCGGTCTCGACATTTGCCGGCGTACTGATTTCCGGTCTGATTACCTTGTAATCGACGCCGGCCCATGCAGTAAGACTGCCGGAAACAGGGATCTTTACCTGTATGTTCGTACCCGGAATCCCGCTGTTTCTTATGTATTTACTGCTGTTTCCGTCGGGCCCGGGTGAGGTGAAGTCGCGTTGCGAATAGGCTGTCAGTGTAAGGCTGAACTTTGCAGGGGAGTAAACAAGCCTGACCTGTGGATTGCGGCTGAAAGGAAGAAAAGGTGCGCCCGTATTGAAGCTTATCGTACCCGGGAAATTTTCAGCCGGGAACATTGGATGCCAGTACTGACCGGTAATAAGCGTCACACGTGTCCAGTCCATCCTGAGGTAAGCATGACGAAGCCTGAACCCGTTCAGATCACTCTCGCTGGTGCCGAAAAATTCGGCTTCTATGGCACCGGAAGTCTTTGCTCCGAAAGCGTCGGGTCCTTTTATATCGCCCCTTACCCTTGTCTGGATATTCAGAATATGAAACGAAGGGTTGGCGTTCAGATCATTCATGTCTTCATCATACAGTACATCATCCGGAAACAGGTAAAAATGACCTTCACGCAGTCCGTTCGAAGCCGATGACTGCCTGCTGTCATAAAATATATCTGTTTTTACAAATCCTGAGAGTTTTATTCCCCAGTCCTGGTTATCGTCCTGTGCCAGAACCCCTGGCGCGAGTAAAACAATACTGATAATTACTACAGCTACTCTTTTCATCTGACTTGATTTAATATCTTGTTTCATGATAATAATATTTGCTTAAAAAGTACTTTTCAGAAACCTTTTGTCCTACTACCAAAGGTCTGGCTTTTCAAAAACATGTGTCCGGCACCATATGACTTAAAATGGAGGTTGCTACTCATTCTGTCTTTTTTTTCTGTCAGGAGGAAACAGAGATTTGATTATTCCAGGCTTGATTGGCTCTCCGCCAAGAAGCACGCTTAGATTACTCTCAGCTGTGCGGTTATCCTTCCATAGTGAAAGAGCCATATCATAATATGACAGCGCAGAGTCCTGCATCATCAGGTGACGGTATGCCGTCGCCTTGTTTGTATAGCTTACCGAGAGTCTCCTGGGTGTTTCAATCTGTGCAAGCATCAGGTCACTGACCCTTTTCTTGAAAAGCCTTTTGAAATTAAGCCCTGCAAAAGCAGGATCATCTTCATTCATGCCGGGAAGAAGCCGCTGAGCGACAACCTCCTCCGGCAGTTCTCCCCATTCACCGAGCCATGTTTTATATATGGAAATACTACTGTCACAGTATCTAACCGAAAGCTCAAGCAGGGTATTCTTCTCCGCACCGGTTATCGTGCTGTCATACAAGGCCTTCATAAGGAGTGCACTACTTTTATTGTTATATATGACTCCTGTTTCCCATGATGACTGATACCCTGGCACCCTGCTGTAAATGAGGGCAGCGGAATCAAGAAGCGAAAATGAGGAAAAAGTCTCCGCAATCCCTGATGACCGATCGTATTCCGACATGAATAGCCGCGCACCGGCAACACGGGGATCCTCAGACCTGTTGACTCCCCTGTAATAAATAAATGCAACGACCACTGCCAGCAACGCAACAGATAATGTGATTGCGAATACTTTTTTTGTTCCGCCTGATATAACGGTCAGATCTTTAAAACTCATCAATTATGAACCTGTTCTGCAAGAAACTTCTTTATTTCAAGAGGTGTGGGTTTGCTCATTTTTGACACAATTATATTAACCACTATTGCCAGTGGTGCTCCAAACCAGGCAAAGTACCATACATTTAGCCAGTATGATATAAAGGCCTGCCCGGGAAGAGAGCCTCCGCTGAGACCGACAATAAAATATGTCAGTGCGATTACAGTGACAAGACTTCCTGCAAAGAGTCCGGCTTTTGCACCTGCCCTGTTTGATCCACTCCACCATATTCCAAGGAGGAATAACGGAAATATCGTACATGCTGCCATTGAAAACGCGACGGAGACAAGCTGGGCTATTAACCCCAGTCTCATCAGCGCGACTATTGTTACGAGCACGGCCATGAGCACAGTACCTATACGGGCAATTTTAAGCTGTTGCTTCGGTGTGGAGGCGGGGTTTATTACCTTTACATAGAGGTCATGGGAAAAGGCCGAAGCTCCCGCCACGAGCAATCCTGAGACAGTTGAGAAGGCAGCCGATACAGCACCTGCGGCAAGCAGGCCGACAATCAGGGAATTAACACCACCGAGCTGAGCAGTATAAACCACTATGGCATCCTTGGCCAACACGCCCACCTCCGGATTTGAAGAGAGAAGCTTACCAAAAGTAGCATAAGCCGGGGCGGTCCAGTAAACCAGGCAAATGAAAAAGAGCCCCCAGACAACTGACCACCTTGCATCCGATATCTTCGGTACAACATAGAATCGCTGTATCACATGAGGAAGCCCGGCTGTACCTACCATCAGTGAAAAACATATCGCAATCCACTGAAAGAAGGTTGTACCTGTTGATGGATCCCATGGCATGGCAAATTCCGGACTGGGCACAATTGAAAGGTCGTGCCCATAGGCATTGAGAAGGGCTGCTCCATCAGAAATATTTGGAGCAGGAATACCGTGCACAATGTCAGTCACAGCCGCGCCGTACCCGATCTGAGGAACCAGCCAGAAATAGTCAAACTTAAAAGCCAGGATAAATACCGGCAGCAGGAAAGATGTCACAATTATGACATATTGTATCTGCATATTCTTCGTTGCTCCGATCATACCAGAGATAAGGGTATAGAGCAACACCACAGACGAACCGATGATCACTGCCCAGGAATAGTTAAGACCCAGTATCCACTTGAACATTAGCCCTATACCTCCAAACTGCCCGACACAATAGGCAAATGATATAAGAATAGTGAATATTGCACTTACAATCCGCAGGTCACGTGAATAGTAACGATCTCCTATAAAATCAGGTGCAGTATACTTCCCGTATTTTCTAATCTGGGCTGCCATCAATATCAACAGTAACACATATCCTCCCGTCCAGCCGACTACATAAGCCAGTCCGTTATACCCAAAGCCGTACATCATCCCTGCCATGCCCAGTACAGAGGCAGCACTCATCCAGTTGGATGCTATAGCCATCCCGGATCCGACTTTTGAGATGCTTCTTCCTGCTGCATAATAATCAGTAGGATCCTTTGCGCGGAAAAATATCCCGACAAGAACAAATGTTATGAGTATCGCAATAAGGATAATTGCCGGACCTGTCTTGAAACTTCCCTCCAGCTGGGTAAGATTCTGTGCATGTAATGAAACTACTCCTGACAGCAGAAGTAAGATTGTAAAATATAACTTTTTCATGTCTCTCTGCATATTTACTTATTCAACAATTCCTTCTTTATTTAAGCGCCACTCTATCAGCTTATTGTAAACTATGCACAGCACCACGAAAAGCACCAGCAGAAAGACGGCAGTATAGAAATAATGAAATGGAAATCCTAGGAACTTCGTATCAGTAAGCACCGACTGATTGTGGGTGAGATACAATTTCATCAGGTCAGGAAGACGATCAAGTGAGGGGTCCGTTAATGAGGCAGGATAATCCTTCTGCAGGCTGGCTGCAAGAATCGGGGCCTCAAGATTTGTTGTAGCATACCCTGTAAAAGGCTCAAGAATGCTTACCAGGCTGGCGCTTGCATCCTGTATCCGGAACTTAAGGTCCATATACTCCTGGTCCTTTAAGCCGGCAATCTCTGAATGCATCGCCTCCAACCCGGCAACCTTCTCAATTACCATAGGCCTGAGGGAGTCAGGTACCATGGCAAACGTAACTGAACTTATAGCAACCGAGAGAAGCTGCTGATCCTTTGAAAGAACAGTATTCTTTCCTTTAACCATCAAAAGTGAATTGAGAATAACATGATAATCAACCTGATCAAGATTACCATTTAACACATCAGGCCATTCTGACTCAAAGAGGGTTAGGGCCTTCTCGGGCGTCGGCTTCTCTATTGCCTTGAGAAGGATCTGAAAGCCAAATACTGCTACTGCCCAAATAGTAAGCATGAAAAAGATAACATTCCTGTTCTTCCTTCCATGCAGATTGCGGGGACTGAAAATACTGAAATTGTACTGATCGCTTGATTCCATTGGTTTTCGGGTTTTTGTAATCCGTTTAAAGATTAGCTAAAATAGAGATTTTGACATATGTTGTTTCTGATATCGTCTTGCAATGTAACATTGTTATAAATCAACTATATTTGAGAGAAATTACCTGTTTTAACTGCAATGTCAGCCGGGACAGTCATTGAAATAAAAAGGAATCAATCCATGTCCATGGTATAATTGACTGAAAATGAGAATCACCGGCAAGATGCCCTGTGAGGCATGCAAACACAAGTGCGACATTTATGTTGCCTTCAGGAAGTCAGGCAGATCATTGCCGGAATCAAACATTATAAGGGCAAAATTCAGGAAACATGAGATGATATGCAGGCAGGGCGACAGTGTCAGCCATGCCATTTACCTTACGGAAGGAACGGCAAAGCTGTATATCGAGGGGATAAACGGCCACAATATCATTCTCTACCTGATGAGGCCACCTGCATATATTGGATTGCTTTCATTCTTTGAAAGCATTCATTATACCTATTCAGTGACTGCGATTGAAGATTCACACATATGTATGGTGAGGCTTGAAGCCCTGAAAGAACTATACCTGGAAAACCACGAAGTGCTTCTCCGCCTCAACAAAGCATTCGGCAAATCTGTCGCCCTTATCATGAAAAAAATCATATGCCTTAATCAGAAAAACATCAGGGGCCGTATTGCCGAAAGTCTTCTGTCACTGGCTGCCTTCTATGGCAATGACAGTTTCACGCTGCCGGTAACCCGTAAGGAATTGGGAGAGATGTCCGCCATCTCGGAGGAAAACACCGTCAGGCTGCTTACCGAACTGAAAAATGAAGGAATTATTAGAATCCAGGGAAGAGACGTCTCGATCATTGATGCCGCCCTTTTAAGCAAAATATCCGACCTTGGATGAATAAATGGGCTGGCTAGTATCCACCCCCCCTGCAAACCAGACAATCGCTTAAGAAACAAGCCTGCCGCCCTAATAGATAATTTTTTCAGATTTATAAGAAAAAACCGGTTCCTTTTTCCCCCCGGGCTCTTCTACCCTTAAATTTATGAATTCTGCCCCCTGTACATCATCAAGAACCACTGCTGTCCGGTAATCCTTTTTTTCACAAACAAGTTTCACATTTTCAAAAGTAATGCCCCTGGCATGCCTGATGTAAAATCCCCATGCCGGCAGCTCCCTGAACATTGAAAACTCAGGGTAATTCTTTCCCAGTTCAGGCACCTTGTCAAGCTCGTCAAGACCGACTCTGGCGTAGTGAGGATTACCTCCTCCCGGATAATGTATCTCTATGTTTTTAAGAGTTATGTTTTCTACGGGAGCGTCAGGCATCCCGACAATCGAGGAGGGGGAGATATTGCGGGGCAGATCTTCCACCGGCCCTTCATAATTATAACCGGCATCAGGTTTTGTCAAAGGGACCTCGGCATAGACATTCGAGATTGTTACGCCGTTTATCCTGCCCTTTTTGTTGCCGCTCCTTTCACCAATCCTCAGGAAAATGACGTTCCCTGTATTGACTGACCTGAGAGAGTCAACGAGTATGTTCTCAACCACCCCACCGTCGACAGCCGCAAATGTTACAGCTGACCTGTATGTATCAAATACTGTGTTCTTGACAATTTTAATGTTCCGGAATCCACCACGACCTACAGTCCCGAACTTTATGCCGTTAGCACTGGTTCTGACAGTATTGTTATATACAAATACATTCTGACAGATAAAGTCCGGATTATGTGATTTCAGGCATATACCGTCATCAGCTGCATCGAAGTATGAATTTGAGACTACCACGCTGTCACAATCCACAATATCCACACCATCATTGTTCCAGTATGACTTGCTGTCAACGGTTATATTGTCTATGACGAGGTTCCTGCACTGGTCATACTGCTGGTTCCAGCTGCCGGGGTCTTTCAGAAAAATATCTCTTATCCGGATATTACGGCAGCCTCTGAAGTATATGTTCTGAGGCCTGATGGTCTCGTTTGGTCTGTCATACTTCAATGGGTCCTTAACCACTCCCTTGTGAATCATATCCACCAGGTTATTTGCCACCTGGAATCCCTGCCCGTCAATTACTCCTTTGCCTGTTATTCCTATGTCATGCTGGTCAAGTGCAAATATCAGTGCCGTCCAGTTATAATTTCTCTCATAATCGAAAGGATTGACAGACCCAACGAGAATCGCGCCTTCCTCAAGATGAATGGTAACATTCGACTTGAGGTAAATGGTGCCCGTGAGGTATCTGCCTACGTAGAAGACCAGCCGTCCGCCACCATTCTCACTGATATAGTCTATCCCTTTCTGGATTGAACTGGTATTAAGTGTGGTCCCGTTTGACTTCGCACCAAACAGCGATGCATTGTAATCCCTGCCTGCCAGCTGAACCACAGATGCCAGGAGTACCAGTACAGATAATATCTTTCTCATTTTCATATATATAATGTTATCTCTTATGTTCTGACACCTACTTTACCGGGAGTTATAACTAAGACGCTGGTAA
Source organism: Bacteroidota bacterium (assembly GCA_003250475.1). GTDB lineage: Bacteria > Bacteroidota > Bacteroidia > Bacteroidales > VadinHA17 > SR-FBR-E99. The sequence goes on from QKGI01000145.1 coordinate 34,437, forward strand.
ATCTGGTCTCTGTGAATACCTCTTCGCGATAATATTTCAAATCTTATAATACCTGACAGGTCCGGTCAGCCCCATGGATTGCAGCGGCTGGTTTTTATTCCCCGAGTTCGTCCAGTATTGCGCTATCGGATTGTCAGTCAGTGATTTCATGTAATTACCCATTGAAGTTGTTACTATGACCTCAATGATGTTTTCCCCTGGTTTAAGATAACCGGATATATCAAATATCCTGTGCCCGTACCATTTCACTCCACACGTCCGGCCATTGATTATCAGTTCGGATGTTCCGTATACTTTACCCAGGTTAAAGACTATCTGTCCGTCCGTCACACACCTGAATGTGTTACGGTAAATGACCGTGCCGGAGAAATTTACATATTCAGGCATCTCTTTAAGGTCCCTGAGCCCACCCATAACGATCTCTCCCGAAGGGCCGGCATTACAATGTTTGAATTCAGCTCTCCACCCCTCTGCAATTTCATGCTGATCAATGCCTGATGACGGCAGGGGTTTCCATTCTGACCTGATCTTTTGTCTGTCGAAGACAAAAAGGAGTGATTCTGCCGGACCTATATCAAGGTTTATACCTCCGTCAGATTCCAGGACTGCCCTCCCGCGTGAACCTGTCTCCGGGTTCCAGACTGAACAGTGTCTTGAGCTGTAAATATCCCTGTTGAAGACTACCCTGGTCTTTTGGGAATTATGAAGACTGGAATTAACAATAAATATGAAATCCGAGCCGCTGTCGTCACGGTATCTGATCTGCATCAGATAAGGATCAGGATTTTCAACAGACATATAACTGCTGATCCCATAAGCCTCTTTTATCGTGGCATACCACCCGATGAAATCTTTCTCCGGTTTTTCAAGTAAAAAGAAATTTTCGGGGAATTGCCTCATTTTTCCGAATGCAGTCGCAACTACCTCATCCTTTTCCTTATAGTCAAGCCATCCGGGAGACTGATAAGGGACCGTACCGACACAGAATACTTTTCCTCCTGACCGGACAAACTCAAAGAGCCTCTCAGCCGAAACAGGATTAATGCTTTCTACCTGCACCAGAAAGATGGTATTGTATCTCCGGGGTCCGTAATGCAGGTATCCATTGCTGCAATCTGCTGATTCAAGGATACGTTCGGAGATATAATCACAACCACTGCCATTTTTGACAATTGCCTCCCAGACAAGCGAGAGGTATTCAGCATGAAGTACTGACGGGAAAGGTTCATTCTGCATACCTATGAGTCTCCACATATCGGCAGTGGGAGGCAGTATGGCAATATCGGCGTACATTTCACAGTTCTGCAGTAAAGATGATAGTCTCGCCTTATATTCGTTGAGAAGATGGAAGTGTCTCCACCAGTTGTTTTTCTCATTGAAATAGCCACCGTACCTTATCCATCCGGGATAGGGTGCTTCGGGCGGCGAATAGTTGAATCCATGAAAGACTGAATGCGTAATTCCCGATATTATGCTCTGGTCACTTCCTATCTTGAGATTTTCAAGAGATGTATTGAAAACCGTGTAGGTATCTGTCATCTCCTCACAGCTGACCAGTCTCCTGCCTTTCAGATGGGCGGCAGAAGAGACATATTTGTTGATCATGGTATAGGCCCTGCCTCTCCGGTAGTCACTCTCGGGCATCTCTTCTCCTATGCGGTGTTTCAGCCAGTTCATCGTCCATGATTCGGCCTCCGGGATGTCTGCGATCATACTGCTTTCAAGCGGGAAGAACCCCCGTCCGTAAGCCTGCATACGCGATTTCACACCTATCCCACTGCACCATGCAGCAAAGGCTTTCAGGAACCTCTCTTCAAGCATCTCCGCTTTGGTCAACTCAAAGTCATGGCGGATACGGCGGATCATCCCTTCAAGCGCCGGTTCAGCAGCGACAGTGTAGTGAAAGTCCGTCACATTACCCATTGCACCGGTTTTAAAAAGAATGAGGGGAAGGAATGGGAAGAGGTCATACCCTCTCCTTCTTATGAACTGATCCCGCATGTCACCTGTCCAGTTCGAACCTTCCAGTTCCATGCTGTCGGTAAAAAGAGCCCGCACGTGATCAGCCAGCGGCCCTGTGTCTGACTCAATAGTATCAGACATCCGCCTGAGAAACCTACTTACTACAGCCTCATTGAAATGGTCGAGTACCGGGCCGCTTGCACCGGGTGCCCCGTTTATCACTTCCATAAAGCCTGTTACCTCAATAAGTGCTATCAGTGCGTGATTGCCTTCTGGTATAAACAGGTCAAAGAACTGATCATCTTTCCTGTCAGAGAGGTCGGTCATCTCCTGCATGTCAGACACCGGATCCGGGGCAAGTGTCAGTGAAAGCAGCCTGTAGCTGCGTCCTGCCCATGGAGAGCTGACTGCCGGGTCTGCCTCAAGAAAGAGTTCGTCGCGTGATATCGAATAGTCAAGCGGTCCGGTCAGCTTTTTTACACCGATGACCACGATGCGCGCCTGTTCTGATGCCGTAAGGTCTTCAGAACCGAAGGGCCAGCCTGATCCTACAATCAGGTCGCAGGTCATATCCAGCTCTTTCGCCTCTTTAAAGACCACCTGCAGCATGCCGGTCCACTCTCTGCCAAGCCAGTTCAAAGAGGGCTTACCCAGATCATCGCCCTCGAATTTTGAGGGGAACTGAACAGGGTTAATCTCAACACCTCCAATGCCGGCCTCTTTAAGCAGGTGAAGCTCCCTGACAAGCTCGCCGGCCTCCACCTTGTCGCCGTTCCACCACCAACGTACAAACGGACGGTACTGCGACGAGGGACTTTTAAACTGCTCATACAACCCTTTTTCATTCTTCATCGCCGGGGTCGACGAAAACGAGCCGGCCAGCATATCCAGACGGCCGGCTGTCATCCATCCGGCAGCAGCAAGGGCACCTCCAGATATGAACGTTCTCCTTTTCATCTATCACCAAACGGGAACTCCCTGAAGATATCCCAGTTACGCCCGTTATGCCTGAGCAGGAAAATACTGCCTGCATCAAAGTGACCATGGAATTCTCTATTCATAAATTCAGGCCATGCCTCACTGAAAGCTGCCGCGGTAAGATCCCTTGTTGCAACAGTGATGTGAGGCTGTACTGCATTCATTATCTCCTCTCTGCTGAAATCCAGCTCATTAATGAGGACCTCCTTCAGTCTCATGTGCAGCTTGCGGACCGGGTCAGGGTCAGTTATCTTAATGTAAATCACCCTGGGAGGGAAGGCTCCGTAACCATTTAGATCAATCCCGAAACACTTTTCCACCTGTGCAAACTTCCTTAGCACAGTCACGATATTTGCCTCATCAGCCACACCTCTTTTAAATGGCCGTTGAAGAGTAATATGGGCCGGGGACTTGAGAGCATGTCCGGCACCAAAGGTTTCATATAAATCATCCTTGATCTCCCGTATTCTCATCCTCAGGTCATTATGAGGAACAAGAGCTATAAAATAGAGCTCCTTTATATCCATCATGCAGTATACATTATTATTGAGGGCAATTAGGCGATTTTAAAATTATTTAAAAAAACTGATTACGAGGGCTATATTCAGCAGTGTTACTATTACCCCCAGGCCATACAGTGTTATTTTGGATAAGAGTGAGTTCCTGTACTTGCCCATCACCTTTGTTGAAGAGGTAAGATATACCTGAAGGAAAATAGTGAATGCCAGCTGCATGCTAAGCACCATCTGTGACAATATCAGGCCTTTAAACGGATCTCCGATAAGAAAGATGATTACCAGTGCCAGCACAAGTGAGATGACAATGCCAAGTCTTGAATGGTTGTCTTTGATATCATATGGTTCCTTGAACATACCGGCAAATATGGTACCTGCGGCCATGCCCGATGTTATGGTCGAGGCTATTCCAGAAAACAAAAGGGCCACAGCAAAAACAACGGCAGCGTGATTTCCCAGCAAAGGAGCAAGCAGGTGATTGGCCTGTTGCAGTTCGGTCACAGGTACTCTTGTTTTAAAAAAAGTTGCAGCGGCCAGCAGTATCATGGCACTGTTGATTGCCCACCCGATGCCCATTGAAGTCAGTGTGTCAGCAAATTCATACTTCAGCTGTCTCCTGATTACCTTGTCATCCTGAAGGTTCCATTGGCGGCTCTGTATTATCTCCGAGTGCAGGAACAGATTATGAGGCATAACCACAGCCCCCAGCACACTCATGACTATTATCATTGAACCATCGGGAAATGACGGTGTCACCCATCCGCTTATAGCTTTACCCCATTCTATGTCGACCAGTGACAACTCGTACAGAAATGACAACCCGATCACTGAAACGAAAGCGATGATCCATTTCTCTATCGCCCTGTAGGAGTTTGAATAGAGCATTATCATGACAAAAATAGTAACGAGTATTGCGCCTGCCTTAACAGGGATATGGAACAGCATGTTAAGGGCTATTGCTCCACCCAGGATCTCGGCGAGGGAGGTCGAGACCGATGCAAGCATTGCTGAGGAAAGCAGTAACCGTGCATATGGCCTTTTTATGTATACCGCCGCTGCCTCCGAAAGACACAGACCTGTAACAATTCCCAGGTGAGCCACATTATGCTGCAACAGTATCAGCATAATAGTCGACAGTGTGACCATCCACAGAAGAGCGTATCCGTAATTTGCCCCGGCAGCGAGGTTCGAAGCCCAGTTCCCCGGGTCAATGAAGCCTACGGTCACCAGTAATCCCGGGCCGATGAACTTAAAGATATCCAGGGCGCCAAACTGTCTTTTGTACCCTTTCCGATCTATATTTCTTAAAAACCTGAACATGTAACTCTTAATTTTTCTTATTTACAGTACTAACTATCCGTCACTCCGGCAAAAGAATCACTGCTCACCGGGTCCATGATGATTCATAAGATAATCTTCCAGTGGTACGGGTTGATGTGCATCAGCCCATCCTGAAGTAAGTTCATACTGTTCCTTAAGATTATCGAAGTTGAACAACAGGAAATCCTCAGTGAAATCCGGAACCCAGATATATGTAACAGGCACATGATCCGGGGCCTCCTCAACATAGGCATTAAGTCTTTTTAAAATGCCTTTGTCTATGATGGCATCAAGTGAGAGGCCAAGTTTATCAAACAATCCCTTATCATTTATCCCGAGGCCTCTCAGTTCCTCGCTTACCTGTGGCATACTGTCGCTTTTCCTGCTTATAATATATACTTTCTCCACTCCGGCACCCCTGGATTTTTCAAATTCCAGTAAGGCCTTATACGGAACCATATCTTCACTTGCTGCACCATCAATATATTCGACATCGGGTATGGTTTTAACATTTTCTATCCTTACCGGAGGAAAGGCGACAGGGAATGCTGATGATGCCATTACGACATCTACTATGCTTAAGGAGGAGTCTGTCTCCTCGTTTATCTTCCGGCTGCACATACGGTACACATCGGCCTTCAGGGGAAGGCGGTTCAGATGGGTTATGGATATTGCAGTGGGGTAAGGCAGGTCACTGACAGTATGAAATCCAAGACTGTCTTCAAAGACCCTCCTGTACAATTCCCTTGCCGGGGAGGTATTTACAGGGAAGCTATGCCCTTCCTGAACATATACATCACTGTTCTTCAGATTAAAAAGAATGTTCCTGTATTCATCCCATGTCATACGTCCGCTGAGAATGCCGTTTAGCATCACTGCGTTAATTGCACCCGAGCTGACCCCCGAGATGAATACAAGATCCTTAAGAAGACCTCTTTTATCCAATTCTTCAAGTAACGCAGCCTCCTGGGGTATTCTTGCTGCCGCCCCGGTGATAATGACTGCTACTCCTTCCCGTGGTTCAGCAGACGCTACCGTTTCAGGCTTTTTATCCCCCCTGGTTAAAATAAGAACTACTGTTACAGCTATGATCACTGTGACAAGTGCCGGAATCGATGTCTTTATTTTCATAGGGAACCCTGATATTTAACCGCCAATGGAAACACCTATTATTCTTCCTATACCAAAAGTAACTGCTGCGGCTGCCATCCCGAACAATACCTGCCTGAACCCCGAATGCCACACGTTCCTCCCGGTGAACAATGTAATTGCCGCCCCTATTAAGAACAATCCTGCCGCACTTAACCCGGCACTGGCAACTATAGCTCTTACCCCGTCTGCAAACATGAAAGGAATTACCGGAATAATAGCGCCGGTGGCAAATAGAAAGAATGAGTAGAGAGCTGCTTCAACTGCTGAACCCTTTATCTCTTCGGCATTAATGCCAAGCTCTTCTTTGACCAGTATCTCATGTGCTTTGTCTTTATCCTTAAGTATCTCTTCGGCCATCTGATTTGCCTGCTCTTCAGGTATCCCCTTTGCGATATATATCAATGACAACTCCTTTTTTTCTCCTTCCGGATTTGTCTCAATCTCATCCATTTCGAGCTGCATCTGATTCTGGTATAACTCCTGCGAACTTTTTACAGATATCCATTCGCCCAGGGCCATCGATAAGGCTCCTGCAAGTAATCCTGCGATGCCGGCCAGCAGGACTCCATCCTGCCCTGAGGTGGCGCCTGCGACACCCATTACCAGGCTGAAATTCGAAACCAGGCCGTCGTTACCGCCCAGCACAGCTGCACGAATGGCGTTACCGCCTACAGATCTGTGTCTGCTCTCAAACCTCGCCAGGTGTTTTCCGGTAACATTGGTTTCCTGCTCCAGAATTGACTGAAGTATCTTTACATGGTTGGTCTCTGACCCCGTTAACTCTTTCTGAGCTCTTTTCCTGTTAGCAATAAGGGCGTTAGAGATACTCTTTTCTGTATCCATCAAAGCACCCAGGACATAGTTGTATCCGAAAATCCTTCCGATGAGATCCAGCATTCTTGCCCTCCCTGATGGACGGATCAGGTCTTCTGTGCTTATGTTCTCTGATTTTGCAAACGCTTCAGCATGGCTTCTTTCAATCTCACTCATCTGTCTGAATACGTGCGCTATAGTGGCATCCTCTTCATTATCGGCCAGTCTCTTATAAAGAAAACTGGCATCAATTTCAGTTTGCAGATTCCTGCTTTTCATTCCGGGCATGCTTTAATTATATAGCAATATTATGTGTTGGACCTGAAAGTTCAATAGGTCAGTATTATGATAAATTAACTAATTATTTAACTGCATTCACCTC
>QKGI01000022.1 GCA_003250475.1 Bacteroidota bacterium
CGGTATGGGGCGATGACTCATATTTTAATTCACGTACCCTTGATGTTTACATAAGAAAGCTGAGAAAATTCTTCAGCATCGATGAATCGATAAAGATAGTCACACTGAAAAGCAACGGTTACCTGTTCATCATTCCTTAGCGATTCCCGCAAATATATAACTGTTGCTATCCGGGACGATCAACCGGGTATAGACAGGGCTCACTGGCAGTCACGTTTGGACATACATGGTTTCTAGGTAATGACGCATCTGAATGCGGGAAGGTTGGATAACCTGTACTACTGCAAGGTCAATAGCATTCCTATAAAATCAAAGTTGTCTCCTGATGAGAATTGAAAAGAAATTTTGCCGTACTTAGACTTGTATTAACCAGAAATGAAAACCTTTCGCTATGATTACCCGGGAAAGAAGAGAGGAACAAGCTTTTAATACTCCCGGCAGGGAGTTGCATAAAACCAATAGAAACAGCCTGGTACCGGTTTTGATACTAGTTCTGTCAACTGTCGTTGTATTGTTTTCTTCATGCGCTAACGGAAAGATGGATAAGAAAAACAAGGCACAGCTTGAAGCAGTTGACAGGATATGTCACGACAATATTCTCTTTGACTCTCATATCGACTGGCCTTACAGGGTAACACAGCACCCGGAAGATATCTCCGGGAGGACTTTAAACGGTGATTTTGACTTTGTCAGGGCTCAGGAAGGAGGACTGAATGCAGCGCTCACGGTCGCCTATGTACAATCAGGTTTCGATGTGGATAAAGGGCGCGGCGTGGTTGACTCGACCCTTAACATGGTGAAATATTATGCCGGGAAGTACCCTGACAGGTTTGCACCTGCCTCCTCTCCTGGGGATATCAGGGAGAACTTTGACAACAATCTCCTTTCATTGCCTGTCGGACTGGAAAACGGCTCGCCCATAGGAGATGACCTGGGATACCTTGAGTACCTGAAGGATAACGGAATAGTGTATATCACATTATGCCATAACAGGGTGAACAACCTCAGTGATTCAAATTTCGACGAGGAAAGACGGTGGAACGGACTGAGTCCGTTTGGCATCGAGGTGATCAGGGAGATGAACAGGCTGGGCCTTATGATTGACATATCACATTCTACTGACAGCACCGTTTACCAGGCACTGCGTTATTCTGTCGCTCCTGTTGTAGCTACTCATTCATCATGCCGTGTGTTTACCCCGGGGATGGAAAGAAATCTGCCGGATACCCTGATAAAGGCCATAGCTGCAAAGAAGGGGGTGGTGATGGTAAATTTCGGTTCCTATTTCCTGGAACAGGAGTGCATGGGCAACTGGCTTTACCTTATAAACCAGTGGTCTGATTCCACAGGCATTGAGGCATTCTCTCCCGGTTGGATCGATTTCATGATTGAATATGGCAAGACACACAGGCTGCGCTCCAATGCCGCAAAGGTAGCCGATCATATTGATCATATTGTAAACCTGGCAGGGATAGATTTTGTCGGCATTGGTTCCGACTTCGACGGTATTGACCATGCCCAGCCGGTAGACCTGCCTGATGTATCAGGATACCCCGCACTGGTGTCTGAGCTTCTTAAACGGGGCTATTCAGAAGATGATCTCAGGAAGATCATGTCGGAAAACTTTCTCCGTGTCTGGACAGATGTCCTCAGCGTATCCCATGATCTCATGCAGAAACAATAATGGCTTGAACAAACAAACTTAACCATTCCAACCGGCATAGATACAATAACATATTGACAGACCATTAACAGGTTATATCAGGCAACAGGAATAAACTATAAATGATGAAAACAAAAGCAACTCTCCTTATCATTGTGCTGGCACTGGCCGGCGGACAGCTCTCAAGAGCTCAGCAGACAGGCAACCCTGTTATTGACCAGCTCCTTACTGCATGGTCACCCAGGATTTTCAACACTATACCTGTAACCGATGATCAGATTGATCTTATCGTAAGATGTGGCATCAAGGCGCCGAGTGCAAGGAACCAGCAGCCCTGGCGCTTTACCGTCGTGCGCGATGAGGCTCTCATGAAGAGTGTGGTGTCTAACGTAGCAGCAGGCAATGTACTTATCCTTATATCCGGTAAAGAGTCCGGCGAGGGCAGAACACCTGATTTCGACTGCGGGCTCGCAACGGAAAACATGTTCCTGGCAGCCACAGCCCTCGGTCTGGGTGCAAGGATATACGGAGGACCTGTAGCCATTGCCAACGGCAAGCGTGAAGCACTGATGGTTCCCGAGGGATTCAGGGTGGTGATGATCCTGCGTGTGGGAAACATCGACGGGAGTGTGGATGCTGTCTCCGGCGCGACACCGAGAAAGACCACCGAAGAGATCGTCAACTATGTAAAATAGTCCTTTACAGCACAGCTATCCAGGCCGGGGTTGCACTGGGAATTAAATCTCAATGTTGCTAAGCTCTTTGGTGATTGTAAAGGGATACTCAGGGTATTCGTAGATAGGAACGCGAGGCTCCGTCTGCCCTATGCTATATCCGAACAACCCGTCATATTCCTTTGGATCTTCACCCAGCTCCTCCAGTTGCCGCAGGTACTCATGAATGGATTTTGACTCAATGATTATCATCTTTCCCATCTTATTGATGATCGGACTGTGTGACCTGGTGATGTCATGATCAAACTGCAGTATCCGTCTGCCGTACCTGGTTATGCCCACAACACGGAACGTCAGGCTCTTGCCTACACCAGGCAGGTTCAGCACATTACGGTCAGTTCCTAAAAAGGGGATACCGGCAAAACGGCGCAGGGCATTAATGTTCCCTACTATATCTTCAGCATTATCGGGGAAATGCCTTATTGTGTCGTAATGTTGCCTGTCAATCTTACCTATAATCTTCTCTTCAAGCTGCTCCTGCACTATTCTTGCGTTGGGTGCAAAATTGAAGTTGTTCTCCATGTAACCCTTGACAGTAAAGGTATAGTAAGAGAGTATACCCACATCGTTGAGTACCTGGCGCAGCTTCGCCGTATGGCCCCTGCGTGATGCAGCCGCGGAGAAGACAAGCTGGTTGGTAATGATCCATCCGGCTTTGACAAGCTGCTGCACTGCCACCTTCACCTCGGGAGTGACTTCCATCGGCGACTCAAAATGAGTCTGTATTATAAATTGACTGATACCTGCCTTCTGTGCTTTCTGCCTGAAGTCACCAAGGATAGCAGCCAGGTCCGGCGTTATCCTCTGGGGAAGGTAAGCCAGCATCCTGGTGCCAAGTCTTATCCTTTGTATCTCCGCCATCTTCTCCCCTTCCGCTCTTTCCTTATTACGTTTTGCCTTCCTCATGGCCATCTCACAGATAGCATCCAGCATCTTTCCGATAGTCTCATCAGAGCTCATGAGCGCATCCCCCCCGGTTATAAGGATATCTCTCAGCTGTGTGTCCTCCTCAAAATACTTCAACAGCGTCGTGAGCTTTGCAGGCCACTTCTCCGTAGGCCTGAGCTTCTCAAGGTCAAAGTTCAGGTTACCACGCTGAAAATCAAACATACGCTGACATGACGAACATAAACCGCCGCACGCCCTGCCCATAGAGTCAGGAATGAGTATGGCCACCTCAGGATACCGCCTGTGGATATTATTGTACGAAGGAAGGACCCACCCTGCGGCGTTAGGCTTTCCGGGAATCACCTCATCCTCCTTCTCCCATGCCACTATGTGCCCGAACTCATCCACCAGCTGACGGCTGTAAACGATATAATGCCTGATAGCCAGGTCAGCGCCGATGGCAAAATACGGTACCCGTACATGCAGCAGCGAGAGGTAATAGGGATTCACAAAAAAGGGTATGCCTGCCTTCTCGGCATCATAAAGTATCCTCATCGTGTCCGGGTCAAGCGAGTGACCGACCATTTCGTTCAGCATGTCAGGAGAACGGAATGCAAACCGCAGGTGAAATTTGTAGCTGTCCCACCACTGCCTGACAGTCTCCTGTTTCTGCTCCTGAGTGAGACCCTCAGGGAAAGAATATTTCCCGTCATTGATCTCACCCGTATCGATCTTTTCTATTATAAGGCTTATTATGCGATCCCTGTTCTCCTTTCTCAGCTCCACAATACGGGGATCAAGACCTGAAGGATACCTGTCCATCCACCTCTCCACCGTGTCCCTGTCCGGCACAACCTGGTTGCTCTCCCCCCTTAACTGCCTGAACAGCTCTATCATGTCAATGAAAAACTCAGGCTTGGCGCCACCCGTTCCCTTGATCACCGCCAGCCATATTAACCTGATGGGATTACTGACAGCTATCTCACCACGCAGGTTTCGGTCAGGATATTCAATTCCAGCATGATCAATATAGTCAAGTATCCTGATTATGGCATAATCGTTCCATGACAGCTTCTCAAAGTTCTCAAGCCTGGTAACCATGTCTGTCTGGAAGCGGAAGGCATCTTTGCGACTGCCGTGTTCAGAATGGATCCAGTTTTTTACGCCTAGCTGTGCTTCGATCTCATTTTTTGACTCCCTCATGATCGTCTCAAGCATGGGGTTTTCACGTAGCAGGACCCTCAGCAGACGGTGAGAGCGCACACTGATGGCTATCCTGTCAAGCTTTTCATTTTCTGTCATTTCCTGGCTGTTTTGGTGACTGCATTCTATAAATATAAAAAAAATGTAGCTATACAGGGTCATACTATATATTAAAGAAGGAAAGCCCGTGCGGGAAGGTCAGATTCCACAAGGGCCTTATCCATGTTCGCAGTTGCCGGAAAAGAAAAATCCGACCCGTTCTGACACACATCATACATCTTACAAAAAACATCTCCGGAGCTGCAATTAATGGGCATCTGCGACTGTTTGGCACACCGTTTGCATTAACATCAGTGAAGAGCAAATCTTCATAAAAATTAAAGAGATGAAAAAGTTAATTATCACATCGGTCCTCGCAGTTCTGGCAGCCTTTACGACGACAGCCGGGGCACAGAACTATCCGAAGGAGTACCTGGGTCTCCCGGGTGACAATCTTAATCTCTACGCAGTAATGGACCTGTTCCGCCATTCCAGCACTCTTGAAGCCTTTGAGAGAGGGCTCAACGACAGGGACTCAAGGATCAATAACCTCGACCTCAACGGCGATTACAGGATTGACTACATCACCGTCTCGGACTATGTGGATGGCCGGGTGCACAACATAGTGTTACGTGCTGTCCTCGGGCGTAATGAGTACCAGGATGTCGCAGTGATAACCGTTGAGAAGATACGCAGGAAGAAGGTGATGATACAGATCATAGGTGACGCGGCTCTCTACGGAAGGAACTATATCATTGAGCCTGTCTACACCTACGGCCATAAGATAAAGTACTACAAGGACCCGGTCTGGTACGGTGATGTGACAGTGATAAATTACTACTACGGAGACGTATGGAGCTGGCCGGTGGTAGTCTACATCTTCGACCCTCACTACAGGGGATGGAGCTCTTCATGGTACTGGGGTTATTACCCATCATACTGGCGCCCCTGGGGCCCCTGGTACTGGGACTACTACTACGGGTACCACTCAGGATGGGCCTCTCACTACCACAGTTACTATCACCACAGCAACGTTTACAGGTACAATCACTACAACGATTACTACTACAACCATGTAAGGCAGCAGTCGGTTAATGTTCAGCACAGGATAGCTGAAGGTAACTACAGGCAGACCTACTCGCGTCCCGACCAGAGGAGAGAAGGTGAGGCACTCTATAACAGCACCCATGCAGCCAGGGTTAGTGGCACACGTGACCAGGCCGGGGTGAACACTGGCTCGAGGAGAGAGACCGCCTCCCGGCCATCAGGAAGCAATGCTCCCGCCTCCGGCGTCGCTTCCAGGCGACCTGCCTCCGGGTCAGCCACTGTCAATAACAGTACCGCCACGACTGATGATGGCAGAAGGACACCTTCTGGAGCGAACAGGGTAACGGAAAGCAATAAAAACAGCAGTGATGAAAGGACTGAATCACGTAGGAGCCCTGCCACCTCCGGGGGCAGAAATACAGAAACCGGTAATGCTGAGGCAAGGATTGAGGAGCGTCGCCAGGCAGAGACCAGGGAAACTGATGCAAGAGTCACTGAGGCACGGGCCGCCGAAGCAAGGACTGCACAGCAGAGAGCTGCCGAAAGCAGGGCCGCCGAGGCAAGAGCCGCCGAAGTAAGGGCTGCACAGCAGAGAGCTGCAGAAAGCAGGGCAGTTGAGGCAAGAGCCGCCGAAAGCAGGGCTGCTGAGGCAAGGGCTGCTGAAAGCAGGGCAGCTGAGGCAAGAGCAGCAGAAGCAAGAGCCGCAAAAGCCCGGGAAACCCAGGCAAGAGAGACGCAGTCAAAAGCATCAGAAGCAAGGGCAGTGCAGCAGAGAGCAGCTGAGCAGAAAGCTGCCGCCGAAAAAAGAAGCGAAGAAGCCCGGGCAAAGAAGTCGGCAAAGAAGTCGGAAACAGGAACAGAAAAACCGGCACGAAGATAAAAAGTTAATATATCCATCAGCTCCCGCCGGCAGGTTGCCGGCGGGAGTTTTATTATCAGGGTACCCTGCCTGAATCACCCTGTAATGACCCCGGCCGCCATCCGCTCTTCTCTCCTCCCAACCTGATAATCCACGGATTTGCTTATATTTACATACAATGGATTTCTTCCGCCAATGAAAATTCTCTTCGTCTGCACGATAAACAGGATGCGCAGCTGCACGGCAGAGACCATCTACGGTACCGATCCGGCCTTCAAGGTGAGGTCCGCAGGAATAGCACCCAATGCCGCCAGGCAGGTTACGGGGGAGATGTTACGCTGGGCCGACAGGATCTTTGTAATGGAGAACACTCACAGGTCGTTTATCACCGAGAAATTTCCGGAGATAGACCTGACCGATAAGCTGATAGTGTTAGGTATACCTGATATCTACTATTATATGGAACCCGAACTGATAGAACTCCTGAGAAACAAAATCGATCCGCACATCAGGTAATAACGCTGCATATCTATCATCAGACCAGACTTATACAATAAATGCCCCCTGGTTTTGTTATACTATATATCAACAAAATCAGGGATGAAAACAAAAAGATTTAGCAAAACTGTCTTTGCAGTTATGGCAGTCATCTTATTTATGGCAACCGGAAGCTGCAAGAAGGACTCCGACGAAATAAGGGATGGAGACGGAAATGTGTACAGTACCGTTACCATCGGCACACAGGTCTGGCTCAGGGAAAACCTGAAGACCACCAGGTATAATGATGGCTCTTCAATCCCCCTGGTGACTACCGGCGACTGGGAAGGGCTGCTGACTCCGGCATACAGCTGGTTCGGCAACGTGGAAGCTAACGGTGACATCTACGGAGGCCTCTACAACCTTTTTGCCGTCAAAACCGGGAAACTCTGCCCTCATGGTTTTCATGTACCCTCCCGTGGCGAAGTGCTCATCCTGACCGATTTCCTGGGGGAAAATCCAGGTGGCAAGATGAAGAGCGTGACCCTATGGACCACACCAAACGAAGGGGCAACAAACAGCAGCGGGTTCACAGCATTACCCGGGGGAATGCGCACATCGTCATTCATACAAAACAACATGTATGGCTATTACTGGACCTCCACCGAGTACAGTACCAACTCGGGCTATTACTTTTCACTTGCCTTTGATGACGCACTGGTGAATGAAGATCACCGCTGGGGCTCCTCGGGACTCTCAGTACGGTGTATCAGGGACTGATTTCCTGTCTATAAACAGGGCTGTCACTGAATGAAATATCCGGATTGTGCCGTAACAATGAAGGCAGGCCGACCGTGCACCTGGGGAAAAAACTTTCCCGGCCTTTATCATACCCTGCTCAGGTCTGTATGCTTTACGCGAGCTGATGTTGCTTTATCTGGCTGCAGCTCCATAAAAACAACTATTATTGTATATATCATATGTCATCATAAAATATTTTTCGTAAATTCTTGGCAGTAAAATACTAACATTCATTAACCAAATGCAGATCCTTACTATGAAGAACCGCAGACTCATCTTCCTGGCGATGGCGTTGGTATATGTCATCTCAGCCTCCTTCCTTTCCGGTTGCAAAAAGGAAAAAGAGAATGATCCTGACACTGTGAAGGACATTGACGGAAACTCCTACTCTATTGTTTCAATCGGAACTCAGCAGTGGTTTGGGGAAAACCTCCGAACCACCAAGTATAATGATGGTTCTGACATTCCCAACGTAACAGTCAATACTGCCTGGGAAGCCCTCTCAACACCTGCATACGCCTGGTGGGAAAATAATTCCGGGGAATACAAAAATCCTTATGGAGGTTACTACAACTGGTACGCGGTTTCAAGTGGCAAACTATGTCCGGCGGGCTGGCATGTGCCTGACGATGCCGAATGGACCACTCTGTCAGATTACCTTGGAGGAGTCGATGTTGCAGGAGGTAAGATGAAAGAGACAGGTCTGACCCACTGGTGGGACCCCAATGAAGGGGCTACAAATTCATCAGGATTTACAGGCATTGGCAGTGGGCAACGTTCTTACAACGGCAATTTCAATAATATGTTTGAATATGGAGAGTTCTGGAGCTCCACCTCGGGTACTGGCGATGTCGCAAAGTCAAGAGCTCTCGGGTTTAACCAGGTACAGATTCTCAATTCTTCTCCGGGAACGTTTAAGGATAAAAGGTCAGGGTTGGCGGTAAGATGTCTTAAGGACTGAATATCCTGTCATCCGGACTTGTAAGAAAATCACGGCTAATAGTCGTGATTTTTTGTTACAGCAGCCATGCCACCTCTGTATTTACCGGCATGGCTGTTCCCTTTCATCACCGGAACATAAAAGCCTATCTCATACCACCCGTTAAAAGCATCATTACTGTTCCTGCATCCATTATTCCGTGAAGTATTGCAAAATAGGGGAACAGTGACGGCCGCCGGTGAAGCGCTATACCTATCAGTGCCGCAAAAGGCAGAAAAACCAGTCCCCGGTAGAGTATGAACCTGATATCGGGGATGAACGGGAGCGTAATATGCTGCAGCGAAAGAAAAAGCACCGGGAGAAGCACAGCAGGCCAGGCTGAACGTAACTCTCCCTTCAGGTGTGGCATTATGTACCCGAAGTATGTAGCCAGTTCAGCCAGGGCGATGGTGACAGGGAATGTCAGCAGCATGACCGGGGCCAGCCAGCTCCCGACCGGCCGGAACATCATCTCAAATGGTATCGCCGGATCTGTCCACAGCCATCTGCTTAACAGATAGTTGGGACCCATAGCGACAGGGCCGGTCAGTAATGCCAGGATGACAAATACCCGGATATCCTTCCTGAGGGTTAGCCGTTCAAACCGGAACAGTGAAAGATATCTTCTTCCTTCGCTCCTGAAGAGAGACACAAGGACAATGATGCTTACAATGTTGGCAAGTGTCGCCGTGAGAAGCCAGTAACCCTCAGACCTTGTCCAGGATTGCAGTAACAGGGCTATGAGGCCCTGGAAAAACAGGAAGAGACAGAGCCTGCTTGCCAGAAGCGCCAGGAGTCGTGGCAGCTTCGAATGTTGTCCCGGTGTAGCTGTTGCGGGGGCAGGACCAGGAAGGTAGGAATCCATAGAAAAGTAGTGTTGTCTGTCCTGCTTTCATTAACAGAGACCTGGCAAAGGTAATGACAATTCCTTTTGATAATCCCCCACCGCCTGTCACAGCCGGCACCTTATGTACCTCCCCGGGAATCACGGTGGCGGATTCCCGGCACTAATCCGGCCAGTAACCCAATGGGCACCCTTCATCACAACCTGCCCGAAGGGTGATTTATGCTATCCACCCCATTTTTTACGCCGGTCACCGTAAACTATATTGCTGTCCGCGTGTTTTACGGGAAATTTGTCATAAAACAAAAATCATGCAGACAATTCTTGGTGCCGGTGGTACAATAGGTAAGCTTCTGGCGAAGGAGCTCATTCAATATACTGACAAAATAAGGCTCGTAAGCCGTAAGCCTGAAAAGGTAAACGACAGTGATGAGCTGTTCGCTGCCGACCTGCTGCAGCCGGGAGCGGCTGACAAGGCAGTGGCAGGATCTGAGGTGGTCTACCTGGTTGTCGGACTCGAGTACAAGGCCAGCATATGGGAGACACAGTGGCCTGTAGTGATGAAAGAGACGGTTGATGCATGCATAAGGCATAAGGCCAGGCTCGTTTTTTTCGACAATGTGTACTTATATGACAAGGATTATATCTCAGGCATGACCGAGGAGACACCTGTCAACCCTTCCAGCCGTAAGGGAGCGGTGAGAAAAAAGATCCTGGATATGCTCTTTGAGGCTGTTGACAGCGGAAAGCTCACAGCCCTGGTAGCCCGTTCGGCAGACTTCTACGGACCAGATAACGGCGCCAACTTCATCACCCAGATGGTGCTTAAGAACCTGAGCCAGGGTAAGAAGCCGATGTGGTTTGTCAGTCCCGATATACAGCACTCATTCACCTATACCCGTGATGCTGCCAGGGCGACGGCCCTGCTGGGCAACACTCCCGATGCATACGGCCAGGTATGGCACCTGCCTACCGACAACAGGCCTGTTACAGGCAGACAGTTAATAAGCATGATAGCATCGGAGTACGGCGTTCAGCCTAAGATATCGATCCTCCCGAAGTGGATGCTTGTGCCCCTCGGCCTGTTCATACCGGTGATGCGCGAGATGCCCGAGATGATGTACCAGTATGACCGTAAATACTTCTTCGACTCATCAAAATTCACAGGCAGGTTCGGAATACCCGCCACCTCTTACGAACAGGGCGTTAAGGAAACGTGCAAGGCTTACAGGGCACAGGAGAATATCCAGCCAGGCCGTTAAAACATTAGCTGCAAATGATCCCCGGTGACTCTTAAACAGCCTCCGGCATATGAGTTGACCTGTCCCGTGCCACATTCACCTTTTTGGGGTGTGTCACCACCCTCTGCAGGCCGCAGAGCCTACCTGCTGTTAAGATAATCGAGAATGATCTGCACTTCAGCCTTCACCCCGTTGATGAATGAACTTTCATCGGGATTGAATGCCGGGTGGTGGTTGGCCACACCCGGACCTGTACTGAGGCTCAGGTAACATTCGGGGGCTATCTCCTTGTACCTGGCAAAATCTTCACTGGCAGTCATGCGCGGGGCATCAAAGACCATGTCGCTGCCCAGTATCTTTATCGCACTGGCTTTGGCCAGTATGCAGAGCCCCGGATCATTCTCCATGGCCGGGTATCCCGATGCATACTCCAGGCTGTAGGTAGCACCGTTGGCATTGGCAATGTTGTCTATCACCGTCCTGATCCTTCCCTCTATCAGCTTACGCGTTGTTTCTGAGACAGTCCTGACCGTGCCGGCCAGCAGCGCCCTGTCGGGTATGACATTAGGTGCGTTGCCCGACTGGAACTTACCCACCGTAATGACAGCCATCTCCCCGGGAGTGACATTGCGTGATACTATGGTCTGCAGGGCCGTCACTATCTCCGCTCCCGTCACTATCGGGTCAACACCCATCTGGGGCATGGAACCGTGAGAGCCCTTGCCCTGTATGGTGAGGTAAAAGCCGTCGGAGGCAGTGGAGGCAGGACCGGCAGGTAAGATACCTATCAGGCCCGGCAACCTGCCAGGACCGATATGCAGACCGAAAAATGCATCCACATCATTCAGCACCCCGGTCTCTATGATGTCCCTGGCTCCTCCCGGGCTCTGCTCTTCGGCATGCTGGAAGATAAAATAAACGGTGCCTTTGACCTGGTCCTTTATCGATGACAGCGTTGCCGCCGTACCGAGGAGCATGGCCGTGTGGACGTCGTGGCCGCAAGCATGACTTACCCCTTCTGTCTGGGAGCTGAAAGGAAGACCTGTCTCCTCGGGAACAGGAAGGGCATCCATGTCTGCCCTGAAAGCCACCGTACTGCCCGGCTTGTCTCCTCTTAATATGCCAATCACACTTGTCGGCGTCGGCCAGGTCACCTCTATATTCCCGAAGCTCTCCAGGATAGAGGAGACATACTCGGAGGTAAACATCTCTTCATATGAAAGCTCGGGATTCTGGTGGATATGACGCCGCCATTCGATTATCTTCTCAGCCGGTATGTTCTTTACCCATCCCGGCTCCTTTTTAGACTCGCCGGAAGTACCTGATGCCATACAAACAACGACGCCTGCTGTACCTAAAAGAAGGGCCGTCAAAACAGCCTTGGTAATTTTCATTATATGCCTCCTTAATAAATGGACCTAACCGTGAATACTTAGAATTTGAAGAATGTAAAATAACTCAATTTTGACCACCATAAAAAGGATAACTGCAATAAAAAACCTGGCATTTTACGACGTAGCCGTTAAGGTTCCGTAACATACAGAAGAGACGAGTAGCCTGAAATCAATCAGCCGGAATTTCTCCCTTTAATCTGAACTTTATTTCCTAACTTTGGTTTAACGAACAATAAATGCCGGCCTTAATGACCGGCAAAGGTTTTTAAATTGCTGCGGACAGGCAATCAAAAATTAAACATAATCATGTACGATGACGTTTATGTCATCGCATGGCCTTTATATTGGAAAAATTGCACTTAAAAAAAATCTCAAGTTTATGAAAAAGCCTTTATTCGTTCTTTGTTTCTTCCTCCTCACAGCGTTCAATGCTGTTGCGCAGGAGGGTATGTGGATGCTCTCACAGATAGGGCAGCTTGACCTCCCCGCAAAGGGACTGCAAATTCCCGTTGAAAAGATCTACAGTCCTGACAAACCCTGTCTTGCCAATGCCATCCTCCAGCTTGGAGGAGGGTCTGCATCCTTTGTTTCGCCTGAAGGCCTTGTCGTCACCAACCACCATGTGGCATACACGGCACTGCAGAGGGCTTCAAGTGTCAGCAGCGACTACCTTACCAACGGTTTCCTGGCAAGGGAACGCTCAGAGGAGATAAGCGCCCCGGGGTACCAGGCCAGGATGATGATAAGCATGAAAGATGTCACAGATGAGATACTCTCGTCAGTGAAGAAGATTTCCGACCCCGTTGAGAGAGACAAAAAGATAGATGAAAAAATCGTCGCAATGACCGAAAAGGTACAAAAGGAGAATAGTGACCAGGAGGCAGACGTGACAGCATTGTATGAGGGGAAGCAGTATATGATGCATATATATAAGGTCTTTAAGGATATACGTATCGTCTACGCTCCTCCAAGGTCGATAGGCAACTACGGTGATGAGATAGACAACTGGATGTGGCCGAGGCATACGGGCGATTTCTCTTTCATGAGAATATATGTCAGCCCCACCGGCGAAGCCACCGGATACAGTGCGGAGAATGTACCCTACAAGCCGGAGGTGTGGCTGAAGGTTGCACAGGGCGATCTTGACGAGGGCGATTTTAACTTTATCATCGGCTACCCCGGCCAGACGGTGCGCTATCGTTCTTCCAACTCTGTCGACTGGAACCTGCATAAGAACTATCCCTTCTCGGTAAGTAACTTCAAAGAGGTAATAGATATCTCCCATGAGCTGACAAAGGATGACCACGCCGGCCAGCTGAAAATGGCAGGACTGCTGCAGGGACTGGAAAATGCCATGAAGAACTACCAGGGTAACATCGAGGGGATGACCAAAACACATTTCCTGGATAAGAAGCTGGCTTTTGAAAAAGAGTTCCTGGCATGGGCAGACGCTGATCCGGAGAGAAAGGCAAAGTATGGTGATATCCTCTCCAGGGAGAAGAGCTTCTATGATAAACTGGCCAAGACCTATGACAGGGACAATGTGGCGGGCATCCTGCAGGGAGCCCTTGCCGGGAGGCTCCTGGCCGTAGCCGGTAACATCTATGGCATCTCCAGGGAGCTGGAGAAGCCCGAGGGCGAGAGACAGCCCGGCCTTACCGAAGATGTGCTGAAGAATTACGGCGAGGGTCTTAAATATACCTACAACGACTATTATGAGCCTGTTGACAAAGCATTGCTGACAAGGGCGCTGAAGATGGCCGCAGCACTGCAGGGTGACCAGCGTCTGACAGGACTGGATTATATCCTTACCGGCTCAGGCATGACCCCCGAACAGTGGGTTGACAATGCCTACAACACATCGGCAATGAAAGACCCGGAGTTTGCGAAGAGCCTCATAGGCAAGCCATCAGCGGAGCTTGAACAACTGAATGATCCCTTTATCGGCATCGCTGCAGCCATCTATGATGTTGCAGAGGAGATTAATGAGTTATCGCAGGCCTTCGGGGCCAATGTCACAGCTCTGAGGAAAGATTATATAGAGGCCCTCTATGAATGGAAAGGTTCGTCGTTGTATCCCGACGCCACCGGCACCATAAGGTTTACATGGGGCCCCGTAAAGGGTTACAAGCCTGCCGATGCCGTATGGTACGAGCCCTTCACCACCCTGCAGGGTGTGGTTGACAAGAACACCGGTGTGGTGCCATTCAATGCTCCAGAGAAGCTTGTGAAACTGCGTAAGGCAAAAGACTTCGGCAACTATGCCGATCCTGACCTCAATGATGTGCCTGTTGCCTTCCTGAACCAGTGTGACATCACGGGCGGCAACAGCGGCAGCCCGGTGATGAACGCGAAGGGTGAGATAATAGGTGTGGCCTTCGACGGTAACTGGGAGGCAATGACCAGCGACTGGCAGTACGACTTTAACCTGCAGCGCTGCATAGCAGTCGACTTCAGGTATGTGCTCTTTGTGACAGACAAGTTCGGTGACGCCGGGTTCCTGCTGAAGGAGATGGGGGTACTATAAAAGGTCGTGCTGTCTTTTCGGAGCGGAGCGGGCTATGGTCTCCTGCTTTCCGCCGGACACCCTATCCCGCTGCCAGCCGTCTCTCCCTGAAGCTGATGAGCATACCCTTCTTCTCATCCCATAGCCTCAGAATGAGCGATTCGAAAGCCGACAGGAAGGTAATCGGCTTTACATTGCTGAAGAGGGCATTCTCATCATTGCACCTCTTGAGGTTGTAGTTGGGGATGAGAGGACTGAGATGATGTATGTGATGATAACCTATATTACCCGTAAACCAATTCAGCAGCGGGGGAAGCCTGAAGAAAGAGCTGCCGTTCAGCGCCATCGTCATGTAATCCCATGACGATGAATCGCTCCACACCACATGCCTGTACTGGTGCTGCACATAAAAAAGCCATACACCATGTATGGTGGCAATATACAGTACGGGCAGCTGAATCATCAGGTATGCCTTCCAGCCTATGGCCATTACCATCAGGTAGATGACCAGGGCAAGCGCGAGGTTGGTAAGGTGAACATAAACATGTTCCTTCACTGACATATACTTCCTGGGGAAGCGATAAAGAACGACAAACAGCAGTAACGGTGCTATTCCCAGGAGAAAGAGCGGATGACGGTAGAGGCGATAGATAAAACGTCTCCAGCCTGACATACTCTCATACTCCGCTACTGTCACCGTCATCACATCACCTGTCCCCCTCTTCTCAAGGTTACCCACCGTCTGGTGATGAATATGATGGTCGCGGTGCCAGCGGTGGTAAGGAGTAAAAACAAGCAGCCCGGTGATGACCCCAATTATCGTGTTCATGCGTCCCGACCTGAAGAACGACCCATGGCCACAGTCGTGGAAGATGATGAAAGTCCTCACCAGGAACCCTGCCGCCGGTATGGTAAGTGCCAGGGTCAGCCAGTAGGAGACCCTCAGTGACCAGATCATGAGTATCCACATCAGCAGGTAGGCTACTACAGAGTTAATGATCTGCCACCAGCTTTTCAGGTTATCAGGTCTGTTGTACCTTGATATGATCTCCATCCACTCGGGTTTCTTACTTTTCTTCTCTTCGTTTACCATAATTTACCATCCCCGGCGTTAGCACTTTTAAAAACTTCAAATCTCTGGAAATCAGAATACAAAGGTAATCAAATTTATCATCCGGGGCAAATGATTCTTTGAGCCTGGTTATCCTGGATACGAGGCCCTCACTCCTATTGACACACCACGGCTACAGCTTCTGTTCCCTGAAGAATGACCATATGACCTCACTGGCGTCAATGTCCCTGCTGGTCTTCCCTATGACCCTTGCGGGGAGGTACTGCAACCCTCCAGGCCATGTGTGCCCTCCGCCGTAAATAACATACAGTATCACCTGTGTGCCATCATCATTGTTAACATACTCCTTCCGCGCCACCCTGGTACCGTCATACGGATCCCTGTCTGGCTCTTCTGTTACAACGGGCACCGGCGAACACCCGTTCCTTGCCACCCAGTACCCAACAGACTGCTCCACTGACAATACCGTTCCCAGCATCTCCCTGCCGGAGTGCCCGTAGATCTCACCTCCCTCAAACGGCACAACGGGATCATCCACATTATTGATAGCCAGCACAGGCACATGCCTCGTGGGCGAACAATCGCCGATGAAGAGCCGTGGGATATTCCCGTCAACGGGAGCTATGGCGGCAATCTTGCCTGATAACTCGCATGCCAGCCTGTATGACATGATGGCTCCGTTGGATATACCCGTAGCATAAACACGCAGCGGATCAGCATTGTAGTCGCGTACCATCATGTCTGTCAGGGCGGCGATGAAACCCACATCATCAATATTCTCCCTGTGCGCACGGTCATCAGCCTCCTCATCCCTCCTGCCGTCGTTCCAGTTCAGTTCCACCCCGTCAGGATATACGACGATAAACCTGTCCCTGTCGGCCAGCCTGTCAAAACCCCTGCGTGTGACCAGTATCATCCCCTCACCGTCCACTCCCCTGCCATGCATTGCAATCACCAGCGGCACCTGGACTGACCTGTCAAATGACGATGGGAAATAGACAGTGAAAGTACGTTTCAGTCCTTCATGAACCAATGTTGCCCTGTGATAACGGCCGTACGATCCTGGGAACAACTTCCTCCTTATCCATGATATCACTACCCGGGAGACCGACAACACCGGTTTTGTAAGCGTGGT
>QKGI01000037.1 GCA_003250475.1 Bacteroidota bacterium
TTCCGTGGTTGCAATCAGCGCAAATCTGTCCACCGTCGATAACGGGGCAAAGATAGGGAAAAAGTCTGAAGGTCCAAAGACTAAGATCTGAAAGTCATGCGGTCATGCAGTCATGCAGTCATGTCGGAGCGAAGCGGAGATCCTCGACCGAAAGGTCGGGACAGTCATGTGGTCTTATTGACGCTCGCCACCGGTCAGGTGCC
The DNA here is from genome assembly GCA_003250475.1 of Bacteroidota bacterium. Taxonomy (GTDB): domain Bacteria; phylum Bacteroidota; class Bacteroidia; order Bacteroidales; family VadinHA17; genus SR-FBR-E99. Next base: position 204 of record QKGI01000037.1, read on the forward strand.
GGAAGGTCTCCTCAAGGCGGGCGCCGGCCAGGGAGGATATCTCACCTATAGGGCCGTCAGCCACTATGCGGCCGTGGTCAATGATGATCACCCGGCTGCATATGGCCTCCACCTCCTGCATGATATGCGTTGAGAGCATGACGGTCTTTTCCCGTCCTGAGGTTACGTATCTCCACTATCTGGTTGGGGTCGAGTCCTGTTGTGGCCTCATCGAGAATGAGCACCTGCGGGTCATGTATCAGCGCCTGGGCAAGCCCTACGCGCTGCCGGTACCCTTTGGAGAGGGCTCCTATCTTCTTGCCCTGCTCAGGTGTCAGCCCGGTACGTTCAACAACAGAATCAACAGCTTCTTTACGTCTTTTGCCAAGAGAGTATATGTCTGCCACATACTCAAGATACTCCCTGACATACATGTCTGCATAAAGCGGATTGTTCTCAGGCAGGTATCCAAGGAGACGCCTCATCTCCCTGGCATCCGGACCGGCAGGGAGCCCGCATACTGTCACTGTACCCGAATCGGCAGGGAAGAACCCGGTGATGATCTTCATCATGGTCGACTTACCGGCTCCGTTGGGACCGATAAAGCCGACAATCTCACCTGCGGGTATGGTGAAAGAGACATCATCAAGCGCCTTCTGGGCACCGTAGGTCTTAGTTACATTGGTTGCTATTATGCTCATTGAAAGATCTGCAATTCTTTGTTACCACATGATTGGTTTTGTGATGCTGCTGAATGGCGTCGTGAGAAACAGCTGACGCTTTTCCCGGATAACCAGGTGTTCTCAGGAGGCAGAAATTTCCTGTTATTACCCTGATAATTTACCGGTCTGTAGATCGCAAATCATCCGTACATGAACTGCCCCAGGTTGGCGAATGCGGAGGCGGGGTTGACGCAGCAAACGGGTATTTTGGAGCTGTTGGCTATGATGTACTGTTCCTTGGCACCGAAAACGAAATCGGCAAAGGTGATATCCTTGGTGGTCATGATGAGAATCAGGTCGGCCTTCATCTCCTGTGCCACCTCGAGGGTACGCTCACCCATATTGTCTGCCGGAATCTCCTTTATTTCGTATTCAATATTGTTCTGTATCAGCATCCTCACCGTGTAGTTGAGGTTGAGGTTGGTCTTTTTGGCCAGTGAGTCATCTTTCCTTACGGCCTTAAAAATATGGATCTTAGAGTCAAAATACTTACCCATGAAGATAGCCATGGATAGCTTTTCCTTCTCCTCCGAACGGAAGTCGACCGGGAAGACGATGTCATGATATCTCTCATGGTCACTCGGCGGAGCCTGGACCACTATATAGGGGACCTTTGACTTGGCAATGACCTTCAGTGCCCAGCTGCCTGTCACCTTCTGCATGCCGCTCATCCCGTGCGTTCCCATAACCACAAGCGATGCTCCGCGGTCATTAACGAACTCAGGTATCTGCTTGAAGATGGTGCCGCGCTGGACATGGGTCTTCACCCTGACGCCAAAATTGCGTTCTACCTCATTTCCCTTTATGGTCATAGCCGCCTGCTTGGCCTTGATACCACCTTCGGTGGTGATCTTTTCGACAATGTGCAGGAGGCAGATATCATTCCGGGTCATCCGTGATATCTTGATGGCATGCTGTAAAGCATACTCGGTCACAGGGGTAAAATCCCAAGGCACTACAATTATCTTGCTGTCGACTTCCATAATGTTCGCATTTTCAGTTATAAACAGTAAAATTACCTTTTTTACGTAACAATTCAAATAATAGAATCTCCATATGGAAACGCACACACCCTGTGAAAAATTGCTTTTGTGCACAAAAACGGTGCCATTTGTTAAAACTTAAGCGGGGCGACAGGAACAAAATGCTATTTTTGTAGGTGTAATGCTATTATCATTTTATGAAGAGGAAAAGAATTAAGGAATTACTGGTTAGTCCTGTTACAGGAGAAAAAGTACTCGTTAAGGGATGGGTCAGGACAAAGAGAGAGATCAAGAATGTGGCTTTTGTTGCGCTGAATGACGGTTCGACTATAAACAACATACAGGTAGTCATTGATATTAATAAGTTCCCTGCTGATCTTCTGAGGGACATCACCACGGGAGCCAGCCTGGCTGTCACGGGAGACCTTGAGCCGTCGCAGGGCAAGGGACAGAGTGTTGAGATTCTTGCTTCAGACATTACCCTTTACGGCAAGTGTGACCCTGACAGCTATCCATTGCAGAAGAAGGGACACTCTATGGAGTTCCTCCGGGAGATAGCTCATCTGCGTTTCCGTACCAACACCTTCGGGGCGGTGATGAGGATAAGGCATGCCATGTCATTCGCCGTGCACAAGTATTTCAATGACAGGGGATTTTTCTACCTGCATACGCCGATCATTACCGGCAGTGATGCCGAGGGAGCGGGAGAGATGTTTCATGTCACCACCCTTGATCTGGATGATATACCACGCACAAAAGAGGGCCGGATTGACTATGAACGTGATTTCTTCGGTAAGCCCACCAACCTGACCGTTTCCGGTCAGCTCGAAGGAGAGCTGGGCGCCCTGGCCCTGGGTGAGATATATACCTTTGGGCCTACCTTCAGGGCCGAAAACTCCAACACACCCCGTCATCTTGCAGAGTTCTGGATGATAGAGCCGGAGATGGCCTTCTGGGATATCAATGACAACATGGACCTGGGGGAGGATTTCACCAAGTACCTGATAAGGTATGCCCTTGATAACTGCATGGAGGATCTTGAGTTCCTCAACAAGATGATTGACAACAAGCTGATCGAGAGGCTGGAATTTGTTCTTGCCAACAGCTACATGAGGCTGACCTATACCGAGGCTGTAAAGATACTCGAGGCTGCCGACCGCAAGTGGGAGTATCCGGTGGGCTGGGGACGTGACCTGCAGGCAGAGCATGAGCGATACCTTGTGGAGACTCATTTCAGGAGGCCGGTTATTCTGACCGACTATCCTAAAGATATCAAGGCCTTCTATATGAAGCAGAATGATGATGGCAGGACGGTACGGGGTATGGATGTGCTCTTCCCCGGCATAGGCGAGATCATCGGCGGATCACAGAGAGAGGAGGAGATGGACAAACTCACAGCAAGGATCGGGGAGCTGAAGCTGCCCCTGAAAGACCTCTGGTGGTATCTTGATACCAGGAGGTTCGGTACGGTGCCCCATTCTGGTTTCGGACTGGGGTTTGAGAGGCTGATACTATTCATGACGGGCATGGCCAATATCCGTGATGTGATACCATTCCCGCGGACACCGCGTAATGCTGAGTTTTAGACTGTTGAATACCAGGCGGTATGCTCGACCAGAAATTACAACAGAAGTTACTTCAGAAGCTGTCGCCGCAACAGATACAGATGATCAAGCTGCTGGAGGTGCCAGCCATGCAGCTTGAGCAGCGTATCAAAAAGGAGCTTGAAGAGAACCCGGCGCTCGAAGAGGGTCCGGAGGAGGATGATCTGCAGCCCGACGATGATGAGGATATCGACCTGGAGAGGGCAGAACGCGAACAGGAAGAGTTTGCCCTCGATGATTATCTCAACGACGAGGATATCCCCGACTACAGGCTGCAGGTGAACAATGTGTCAAAGGATGATGACAGGCGTGAAGAGATACCCTACGCCTCAGGCTCGTCATTTCATGAGAACCTGATCACCCAGTTCAACCTGCGCACCGACACCGAGAGGGAAGAGACACTCGGCGAATACATCATCGGCAACATTGATGACGACGGCTACCTGCGCCGTGAGGTTGAGAATATGGTTGATGACCTGGCTTTCCTGCAGAACATAACTACCGACGAGAAGGAGCTTAACGCCATACTGGAGATAATACAGGATCTTGAGCCTGCCGGCGTCGGAGCCCGCGACCTGCGCGAATGCCTGCTGCTGCAGATAGGAAGAAAGGACCAGTCGGTACCGGTGATAGCACTGACCAAAACGATCCTGACAGACTTCTTTGACGAATTCTCAAGACGGCATTACGAAAAGATAATGGCCAGGCTGATGATCAGCGAGGACCAGATGAAGGAGGTGATAAGCGAGGTGCTGAAGCTCAATCCCAAGCCGGGAGGCGTTGTAAGCGACGGATACAGCAGGTCGGCCCAGCAGATAATACCCGACTTCATCCTTGAAAGGTCAGACAATGAGCTGGAACTCAGCCTTAATAACAGGAACATCCCGGAACTGAAAGTAAGCAGGGGATACAGCGAGATGCTTGAATCCTATTCCCGCGACAGGAAGACAGGCAAACAAAATCGTGACGCCATCATGTTCGTCAAGCAGAAGCTCGACGCTGCGAAGTGGTTCATCGATGCCATGAAACAGCGCCAGAACACCCTGTTGCTGACCATGAATGCCATCCTCGAATACCAGAAGGAATATTTCGTCGAGGGTGACGATACCAAGCTCAGGCCAATGATACTGAAGGATGTGGCGGAGATGACAGGCCTCGACATTTCGACCGTTTCACGGGTAGCCAACAGCAAATATATCCAGACCCACTTCGGCATATTTCCTCTCAAGTTCTTCTTTTCAGAAGGTATGCAGACCGACGGGGGTGATGAAGTGTCGACAAGAGAGATAAAAAGAATTCTCCAGGAATGCATTAACAACGAGGAAAAGCGGAGACCACTGACAGACGAGAAGCTTACGGAGATACTCCAGGAGAAGGGATACCAGATAGCACGGCGTACAGTGGCAAAATACAGGGAACAGTTGAATATTCCTGTAGCAAGGATGAGGAAGGAGATAAAATGAGCTCCGGTGAAAAAACAAGCCTGAGAAAAGTTGCAACAATACTCTCGGTGATATTCCACCCGATAATGATTCCGTTATACGGGTTACTCATTATTTACAGCTCCGCCACGCTACTCTCATTCATTCCCGTTCAGCTCAAGAAGATGATCTTTGTGCTTGTCGTTACCAACAACCTTATCATACCCCTGGCTCTTGCATCTATCCTTTACGCCAGGGGAGTGATCACCACTTTCAACGCCCGTGACCGCAACGAGAGAGTCATACTGCTGACGTTCTCTCTGTTAATGTATGCCCTTACAGCCTACCTGATGCTAAGGCTGCAGGTGCCAGGTCTTTTCAGGGCCTATTTTATCTCAATAGCTGTCGTCACTCTTATAACGCTGATTATCACAACAGTATACAGGATATCCCTGCATGCAGCAGGCATCGGGGGACTGCTGGTACTTGTCATCTTCATGATTTTACACTATAACATCAGCATGGTGTGGCAGCTGATCTCAGTGATCATAGCAGGAGGTGCCGTGATGTCGTCAAGGATCTGTCCTGAAGACCATACACCGGCAGAGGTATGGACAGGCCTTCTTACCGGGGTGGCAGTAATGGCACTTTCATTCTTCGTGTTGCTCAAGTAGGGTATTTACAGCCTCTTTCAGTAACGGATAGCTTTCAGGCAGCGGCGGAGACCCGTTGCCGGCGGTTCTCCCGTGCAGCGATCCGATCATACTGATATCTTCCTGGCTGACGGTGATAAAACCATAACGGCCGTTCAGATGTGATCCAATATATTCCTGTTCCGTCTGGCCCGGTGTCGGAACAAGCACAGCGCCTCTCCCCAGTGACAACAGCTCCATTACCGAGGTATAGCCTGACCTTGCAATTACCATTGTGCTGCCTGTTAAAATGTTTCTCATTGTATCCCGGTCAGCCCCGATAAAATATGTTACGTTGACATCCTTATCATCAGGTTCACTGACAGGTTCAGCACTAAGGACAATAAGTCTCCTGCCCGGCAGGGCCTGTTTAACCTTACGCAGGAGTAATGAACGTTGCGGCTCCGGGCCTGACAGGATGAGGCAACACCCTGGTCCTGCCGGAGAGGTGCTGTTGCCTTTCTGCCTGTCGATGCTGAACCGCGATAGCGGTCCCATATAGTGAACGTTACAGGTGTGTCTGATGTCATGGGAGAGTCTCCCTGACAGGTTTACAGGGCCGGGATAATCGGGCACCAGGCAGAGATCGAATTTTTTCATTATCCTGCTGTGCAGCCAGGCTGCCAGCGGTTCCATAAACCGGAGCCCGCGGGGGAATGGTACCCTCAGCTGGTGTGTTATATAAACTGAAAAAATATCCCTGTGGAAGAAACCGAAGCGGTTGTCGGATATTATGACCGATGGCCTGATCTGCCTGGCCAGGGTTCCCAGGGAGTTATGTTCGCGAACGGCGGACCATATTATCACCGGCAGTTGCAGGAAGATGCTTATATACTGCGGCAGTAGGCGGGAGTACCTTATGCGTGGGCTGTTGAGCTCAACCAGCCGTGTCCCCGGCAGCTCCTGCCCGACCATAGGTAGCAGTTGCCGGTCTGCCGCGAAGACCACCGTGCATCCCCGGCTCTGCAGCTCAGCTGCCAGGGGTATCATACGGCCGGCATGGCCGAAGCCCCAGTTCAGAGGGCTTATAATGATCGTCGGGGAGCTCATGGCTGTTATCCTGACACCGAGGCATCGATACCAAGCTCTTTCACCCTGGCAGCTATCGCCCTGAGCTCAGACAGGGGTACCTTCCTGAGGTTGTTCCCAAGAGGTGTGTCACGGTCGATGGTATATATCATCACCGACTGCGGCCCAAGCTTTTTTAGGGCTGTCAGCCAGGCTGTCAGCTCTTCATCGGTAGTGTTGTCAACAGGCCTGCCGTCACATTCTCCCCTGACGAACAGTGTCTGGATGATAAACCTGCCTCCGAACTCCTTAATATTTTCTCCGAACCGGGCCGGATCCATACTGGTATGAGGCTGGTTGAGGAGTTGCACCGTCCCGGGTATGGCTGAATCGAGCTTGATGATATTCATATCGACTCTCTTCAGAGCCTCTCTGACGCTCCTGCGGTGCAGTGTTGAACCGTTGGAGAGCACTGATACCTTTGCCTCAGGGAAGAATTCGGTCCTCAGGGCCAGTGAATCATCTATTATGGATGCAAAGTCGGGGTGCAGTGTAGGTTCCCCGTTGCCGGCGTATGTTATGACGTCAGGAGCCATGCCCCTGCTCTTCATATCTGACAGTTTCTCTCTTAATGCCTCATATACATCTGTACGTGAAGGCATTGCAGACCGCCTGGCGGAAGTGTCAGTAGTCCATCCGCACTCGCAGTAGATGCAGTTGAACGAGCATACCTTACGGGTCACCGGGAGCAGGTTGATACCGAGTGATATTCCCAGCCTGCGGCTCTGAACAGGTCCGAAAACTATACTGTCAAACAGGAATGTTGGCATTGAATGGCAGGATTAAGAGTACAAATTTACAATAATCTGCGTACACGGCTTTGGGGCAGCAGGCGCATGTTCACCAGGTCGACGGGAGATACCAGCAGCAGGCCCGGCTTCTTGCCGGGCTCTATCGAGCCCAGCATGGCGGACATCTTCAGCGCCCTGGCGCCGTTGATGGTTCCCCACCGCAGGATCTCTTCGAGAGGTAAGTCCGGAGAGGCATCATGCAGGAGCCTGAGCTCTCCGATCATATCAAGAGCGTTGTTTGATGCCAGGCTGTCGGTACCGGCAACAATCCTTTCTGTGCATTCCCTGATCAGTGTAACAGGAGGCATGATGCCGGAGATGAACATGTTTGACGACGGACAGAGACAGAACCAGGTGTTGCCGGCAGAGGCAAGCATCTCTGCTTCGGCCTTTGTCATGACGGTGTTATGTACCAGTATCAGGTGCCCTGCCATGGCGGAGAGACCGAGGGCTGTTTCTATGTGACCCTGTGCCATTGTCCTCTCGTCGGACGATTCGAGGAAGTGCAGTGAGATGACCGACTCCAGGTTGATATGTTGCCTGATAAGACCCGATAGCGGGTCTGACACCGAATAGACGGCATGGGGTGTTATCTGGCACGGCAGGCCTGCCTCACCCGCCTTGTCAGCTACTGCCAGGGCATCGCTCATCCTGGTACCGGCAACCAGGGGGTCACTGCCAAATACTTCGGTAAAGGTCAGGTAGCGGATGTTGCTGTCACGCTTTATGTCAAACGTGATAGCGTTGTTGCTTATGTCACCGCAGGCAACCACCCCGCTGTCATACATCACCCTGTCTGCCTGTTCTGCCGCGGAGACAATCACCTCCTGCGTTGCCTCGCGCCTGCTGCGCACTGCCGCAATGAACCCCTGCAGTCCGCCGCCTTCAGGTATGAGGCGGTGCATATGAGAGAGCTCAAGATGAGAGTGGCAGTTGACCAGACCCGGTATGATTATACCGTTATAGAATTCCGTCCCAGCTCTCTCATGCGGTGTGCCTCCGGTATCTTCCACCGAGAGTATGGTACCATCGTCACCGGCAGTAATAATTCCCCTCCTGAGAGGCTCGCCGGCAGAGGTGAACAGGTACTGAGCCGAGATCTTCCTCATCATTTTTCGGCAACCCTGGTATTGTCGAGGGTAAGGGTGACGTTAGCTACACGTGCATGTTTTTCCCACTTACCGGGCTGGTTATCATGGTTCATGAGCCATCCCCTGATACGTGCACCGGGGATTGTGTCGAGGGTGTGTCGTATGAGTACTTTCTGGAACTGGCCGTTTTTGGTCAGCCTGACCTCTTTCCAGTAATCCCTTTTCTCCGTTCCGGTACTGTCAAGATAGCTGAAGTATACTGTCACACGGGGGTTAAGGGTTCTGTCATCTTCAAAGACACGTATGTCGGCATAAAGGACATAGTCTCCGGGTTGCTCTGCCGGGATGTCAAACCAGATCGGGTCCCTGGTGAAGTCTTCGGGGAAGCTGTAACTGGCCTTGCCGGTCCACAGGTTCTGTTCAGGCTTGTCTATGGGGTCATTCTCAGTCATAACAACCGTCTCGAGCTTGAGAATATTGCCGGTAACACGGTCATAGATCCTTGACAGCCTCTTAGGCTTGCTTGTGAAGTAATACCTCAGTGTGGCATCAAACTGCCCGTAGGTGTAGCCATGGCTCTTTATGACATCAACATAGTTCAGTATCGAGTCACGTTGCGCCCAGGTGTCCCTCATGGTAACAAGATCCATCATGCCTGCTGTGAGGTATGTGTCAGTGAGTATCTCAACCATCTTGTCGTCCGGAATTAACATCTTTCTTCCGGGTTTATCACCTCCGGCATTGCCGCATGAAGCAGCCAGGAGCATCAGTGCCAGGGAGTAAATGATTGGTTTGGCTCTCATTTGTTCTCTTTATTATCCTCTTTGAGATGTCTGCGTGAAAGGTAATGAACAGGGTACCAGGCAGCACCATAGCCTATGGCCAGGACCGTGGCCGCCACAACAATGAAGTCGATAAGCTGCATCCTTACCGGGTAGGCATCGATAAGCAACGACTCTCCTGCCAGTTTCACTATTCCGAAGCTCTGCTGTGCCGCACAAATAAGAAAGCCGAGGAAAAGACCCAGGATTGTTCCTATAAAGGAGATCATCCAGCCTTCATAGATGAATATCCTTTTTATCAGGCGGTTATCGGCACCAAGGCTTCTCAGTATGTCTATATCTCTCTCTTTCTCTATTATCAGCATTGTCAGTGATCCGATGATATTGAAAGAGGCAATGATAAGGATGAAGGTCAGTATTACGTATATGGCCAGGCGTTCGGCTTTCATCACCTTGTAGAACATCTCCTGTTGCTCATACCTGTTTTGTACGAGGAACTTATCACCCATCAGCTCCCTGATGGCATTCTGTGTCTTCCTTTCATCAGCTCCCGGTGTCATCTTCACCTCCAGCGAGCTTACCTCGTCGGTATAGTCAAGAAGCTCCCTGGTGAAGTCTATCGGCAGGAAGACGTACTTCGAATCAAACTCCTGCTCTACTGCAAAAATGCCTGAGAGGTAGATATATCTCCTTGTGAACTCATTACCCGTGCCGGCCCTGACTGGGGCCTTGCGGTCAGGGAGGTAGATGGTCAGGGGAGAGACGAAGTTAAGTCTCATGCCCAGGAAATTGGCTACCCCGAGGCCGGCAACGGCATATGGCCTGCCATTCTCTCCCTGCAGTATGAATTCACCGTCCCACATGGCAGTATCAAGATCGGTCACCCGGGTGTAATTGAGAGATACACCCTTGACGGTGGCTATATATTGTTGTTCCTCATAGCGCAGGAGCGCGTTCTCCTCGAGGGTCTCGGCAAACGCTTCAACTCCGTCGATGGCAGCCAGCTGCTGAAGCATGAGGGTGTCAGGAGTGAACACCTTTCCTTTCACCGGGCTTATTTTAAGTTCGGAGTCAGAGGTGCTGAATATACCCTTCACCATCACCTCCAGTCCGTTAAATACCGACAGGATGGTTATCAGGGCCATGGTGCCCACCATTACGCCGGCAACAGAGATGCCGGAGATAACATTGATGGCGTTTCTCGACTTCCTGGCGAACAGATACCGTTTTGCTATGTAGAGAGAGAGCTTCATCCGTTTTTTCCTGCTACAACGAGCAATCCTGTCCCTTTGTCGTGCCTGGTGTGAAGATCGATGCCGTTGAGCACAAGCACGAAGGGCATTACGGCAAGATAATAGAACGGCAGGAGAATGAAGAAGAGCTTTGATGCCGACAGCATGATCACCGGGTATTTCATGGAGAGTCTCCATGCGATGCTGCCCGGCCTGCCGTAGGTATAGGTGACGGATACATTATCATATCCGGCAGTAAGAAGTTTTTCAGTTATCTCCTCCTTCCCGTACCCGTCACGCACATGTTCACCGATAAATGAGGTGTCATCGTCGGTATGGACATCCGACCCACCCATATCTGAAGGCGTTGATATTACAAGATACCCGGGTTTTTTCATCATGTCACTGAACGAGGTGAACACCTTCCTGTCTTCGGCAATATGTTCCATCACGTCGACACAGAGTATCATGTCATATTTCTCTTCGCTGTTCCATGTTACCAGGTCTGCCTCCAGGGCTGTTACCCTCCTGTTCACACCTGTTTTTTCGAAGAAGCTGTTGCAGTCAGCCACCTGGTCGCTTTTTATATCGGCGGCAGTTATCTTCCATGAGGGGAACCGTTTAGCCATCCACCAGGAATACTGTCCGAAGCCCATGCCTGCATCCAGCACACAGGCATCCGGCTGCATGATCTTTCCGAGCCTTCTCAGGGCCTTCCTGACGTGCCAGGAGCGCAGGAGAAGGATATTAAGGAGCGTGTAAAAGAGCCTGCGCAGCAGGGGGTGGCGGTTGAACTGCCTCCCCAGGAGCTCTTTTATGGGGTCATAGTGCATCGGCTTTATTCCTTGAGAAGGTTAGAAATGTTGTCAATATAATCATTGCTGTCGTCAATGAAGAATGCTATCTCAGGAATTATGCGCAGCTGATTGCGTACTTTCTGCCCCATCTCGTACCGCAACCGGGGCACACTGTTACGCAGGGCTGACATAACAATCTCAGACCCCTGCGAAGGGAAGATGCTCACCCATACCTTTGCCAGCGATAGGTCGGGGCTGATACGAACAGTGGTGACGGAGATCATCTTTCCGGGTGCCAGCTCGCCGCCATGATGCAATATTATCTCTGCAAGCTCTTTCTGAACAAGTCTTGCAACCTTCTTCTGCCGTGTGGATTCCATAACGGATAATTTACCAGGCAAAAATACAAAAATAGTTGCACCGGGGGCCCGGAGAGTATGTCGCGGCTTAAAGATGGGGTTTACGGTACAAATTCGGTATTTATCCCTATTTTTGCAGCTGACAATATTTTCTTAATGGACACAGTAGTAAGCGGCATAAGGTCAACAGGCAATCTTCACCTGGGCAACTATTTCGGAGCGTTGAAGAATTTTCTCAGGATGCAGGATGAGAACAATTGTTATTTTTTTGTAGCAGATTATCATTCACTTACTACGCATCCGCATCCTGATGACATACACTCCAACATCAGGCAGGTACTTGCCGAGTATCTTGCCGCAGGCATTGACCCGGAGAAGGCAACGGTATATGTACAGAGTGATGTGCCGGAGATAGCCGAGCTTTACCTGCTGCTGAACATGAACGCCTATGTGGGTGAGCTCGAGCGCACCACCTCGTTCAAGGAGAAGATAAGGCAGCATCCTGATAACATCAATGCCGGGCTGCTGACCTATCCGGTGCTTATGGCTGCTGACATCATCATTCACAAGGCCCATAAGGTTCCTGTCGGGAAGGACCAGGAGCAGCACCTGGAGATGACCCGCCGTTTTGCCCGGAGGTTCAATACCATGTACGGGGTCGAATATTTTCCTGAACCGGATGCATATAACTTCGGCAGGCAGCTGATAAAGATTCCCGGACTTGACGGATCGGGTAAGATGGGCAAGAGCGAGGGCAACGGTATTTTTCTTGCTGATTCGCCTTCCGAGATACGCAAGAAGGTATTGAGGGCGGTGACTGACTCCGGACCGGAGAAGCCCGGGTCGGAACCCTCTGAAGCGGTGAAGAACCTCTTCACCATCATGGGGGTTGTCTCCGAGCCATCAACTGTCGAATATTTCCGGGAGAAGCATGCCTCATGCGAGATCAGGTACGGTGACATGAAGAAACAGCTGGCTGAGGATATCATTAAGGTCACCGAGCCGATCAGGGTACGCATCAATGAGATAATAAACGACCCGGTTTACCTGGGCAGGGTAGTCGCCATGGGTGCCGAGAAGGCAAGGGCGAGTGCTGCGGCAACCATCAGGGAAGTGCGGCAGATAATAGGATACAGGCCGTTCTGAGGCAGCGGCAGCTAAGCATTCACTACCTGGGCTCTCTCAAAGGGAGCCTCCCTGTCAAAGAGATAACGGTATGTTATATGTGTTTTGATCACTGTGGCTCCTATCTGATCCAACAGGTGCATCATTGAAGGGTTGAAGTCGCCTATCCAGTTAAACTCCAGCTCTTTATACGGAAACCTGTCCGTGAGGGCCAGCCTGGCGAATGACATGATCAGGGCTCCCTCCACCCCTTTACGCTGATGTTCCGGCACGATGCCGAAGATGAGGCCGAAGGCTTTTGTCAGTTCATTCATGATGTGCCTGTACCACAGAAACTTGAGCTTGCCTATGTGGTTCATCTTACCTTTAAGGTGCCTGACTATCTGGTTGACCTCAGGCAGCATGATGAAAAAGCATACCGGCTCGTCCCTGTAGAATCCGAACCACAGCAGTTTCTCGTCGAGTACCGGCTTAACGCTTTTCAGTATGAGCCTGGCGTGGCCCTCGCTGATGGTCTTTACCCCGGGGAAGCGGGCCCAGCCCTTGTTGTATACGATCATAAAGTTACGGGCTATGTCATGCATCTCGGCAAGGGTCATATACCTGAAACTGTAGTCGGGATTGCTGAATATTCTCTCTGCTTTCTCCCTGATCACACTGCTCATCCGGCTGTCGTCAACCGGCATATGGTATGTGTACTGTTCAAAATAGTTCCTGAAGCCGTAATCCTCAAAGAGCTCCCTGTAATACGGAGGGTTATAGGGCATGCAATAATTGGGAGGCATAAACCCTTCGACGAGGAGCCCCCACCACCTGTCGCGCTCCCCGAAGTTCTCCGGGCCCTCCATCGCAGTCATTCCCAGGTCCGATAGCCAGTCGCGGCATGCGTCAAAAAGCATTGAGGCAGCTTCCTGGTTGTTGATGCATTCAAAGAAACCCATCCCTCCGACGGGTTTATTGTCAGCGTTGGCTATCTTCCTGCTGTAGAATGCCGCAACACGGCCGACGGCTCTTCCCCCGTCATCCCTCAGCAGCCACCTGATGGCGTCACCGTTACGAAAAAGATTGTTTGTTGACGGGTTGAAGACCGATTCAACGTCCCTGGTAAGCGGTCTGATCCAGTTAACATCTCCCCTGTTGATGGAGGCAGGGAGTTCGTGAAACTCCTTTATATCCTTTTTATTCTTTACCTCAACAAGATGAAAATTACCGGCCATAACCCCCATTATATCCAAATATGGTTGAAATTTACTCAATCATTTTGGAAATGCAAACGAAATGTCAGGGCGGATTATGTCTTTCAGATCCTGACCCTTGCAGAGAAGATAATATTTCTTCCGGGGGAGGCTATGCCGGATGAATACGGTCTGTACCTGAGATCAAGGATATTTTCGACTCCTGCCGTGAGGTCAAGCCTGTTGCCTATATTGAAGAAGGTTTTAAAGTTCAGTGTAAACCAGCCCGGCGACCAGGGATTACCGTTCTCATCGGCGGCATACATGTATGCTTTGTCTCGCTCGCTCGGGGCCAGTCTTTCATATGTGACGCATCCGTTATAGACGGCATAAAGGTCAGTCCTGATGACCGATCTCTCAAATATCACGTGTGTGGCCCCGAAGACCGGCGGTACGTGTCTCAGGGGCACATTATCATTGTCATGTCCGCCGGTGATTGTCAGCGATGATTTTATTCTCAGCAACGATGACGGCCGCAGTTCAGCCTTCAGCTGGGTTCCGTATATCAGGGCATAACCGGCATTGACCATTGCATAGACGGTACTCTCCTCGCCAAGGTACTCAAATGTAGGCTGCCCGTTGAACAGGAACTCACGTCTTACCATTGCATTATCAAGATATGAGAAAAAGAGGGAGGCGTCTGTCAGCAGCATCTTACCCAGTTCCCTGGTGGCCCCGACATCAATATTATAGAGGTACTCAGGCTTCAGGCCAGGATTGGGGACGACAAGCACCCCGGGAGCTGATTCGAATACCTTGCCGAGGTCATCAAGGTTCGGAGCCCTGAACCCGGTAGAGAGGTTAACGGTGAGCCCGGTTTTGTCATCGGGCCTGAAGGTCGCCCCGGCTGCGCAGGTCACAGCACTGTTTGCCGACTCAATCGTGGTAAACGGAAAGTCATAAAAAGAGTTGTCTGCTATCTCCGAGCGGAGTGAGACAAAGTTGTACCTGATGCCGGTGTTGACAGTGAACCTGCTACCGGGGTTGAATTTATAGCCGCCGTACAGGGCCGCACTGTTATATATATTCTTCCCGTTGGGATACCGCGAACCTGCCGGCACCGTTTCGCCGGTGAGTATGTCCCTGGTGTCTGCAGTGCTGTGGATGTTATTTCTGACATATTCGGCACCGTAATAGACAAGGTTCTTGTTCTTCCCCGGGGTCTTGTCGAAGTCGAGGTTCACCGACCATATACCCACTTTCTCAAACTGCTCGTTCAGCTGCTTATCATTTATTTTCCTGTCATGCCGGCTCTCCCGGTAGTCCTGTCGTGCCACTGTGAGCCGCGCCTCGTCAAAAGCGGCATTTGCATTATTATAATGGACAGAAGAGCTGGTCATCATCCATATCTGCGGCCCGTAATACCAGTCTCCATAACGCAGTGTACCGTTCCTGACCTGTATAAGCCTGTCATAGCGGGGCACATCTGACAGACGCGAATAGTGGTTGGCAATATTTATGTCGAAGTTCCTGCCGGCCTTGAAGCGGATCCTGTTCATCGTGTTGAGCTGTGAATAGCCTGACGCCACCTGTCTGAGCGGGTTGCTGTTCATCACTATGCTGTCACGGTTACCGATGCGGGTCTGGTATTCATTGCGAAGGTATTCGGGGTGAGTCCTGGACCCCATGACCAGGTCGCCGAAGTCTGACCATGTGAGGGAGGAAAGAAAAGCCACTCTTCGTCCGCCGGCATTGATATCTGCATGATAGGTCTGTTCGCCTGCCGCAGAGGAGTATCGTGCGAGGGCCTCGGCTTTCAGGTATACCGAGTCACCTGTCGAGTAGAGGGCTCTCTTGGTGTGAAAATCCATGACACCACCCAGGGCATCACTGCCGTACATAGTGGCACCGGGGCCGAAGATGATCTCGGTACGTTCGATCACTAACGGGTCGAGAGAGATGATGTTCTGTATATTGCCTTCCCGGTAGATGGCATTGTTCAGCCTGACCCCGTCGATATTTATCAGGACCCTGTTAGTTGCAAACCCCCTCAGCATAGGGCTTCCGCCACCGAGCTGGCTCTTTTGTACGAACACGTCGGCGTTGAGCGATACCAGGTCGGCTGCCGTCTGGGGATTCTGCATCCTGACGGAGGGCAGGGCGATGGTGCTGATGTAGTTGGGTACCTCCTCCGACTTCTGTTCCCACCTGTTTGCCGAGACAATGAACTCTTCCACCTCGAATGTCTTTGTATTAAGATGTATAACCCACCCTGCTTCTTCCAGCTCCTCAGGGGTGTATGAGACTCTCTCGTAAGAGAAATGCTGGAAAAAAACCGGCTGTCCGGCTCTGAATCCCGACAGGCTGGCCTTGCCGGAAGGGCTTGTATAGCAAAACTGTGTGCGGGCTTCGTTATAAACGGCAACGTCGGCAACAGGCTTCCCGTCTTCAGCTCCCAGAACGGTGACAGTCTGTGCGGCAGAATTCATAAACGGCAGAAAGAACAGGAGGAGAAACAGGTATTTCTTCATCAGTGAAAGGGTATAATACGTAGTCGGACGCACAAAAAGCATTCCATAATTGCCGGCAGCCGGCATGTTTCTTGGCATATCTGATGCTAATGATGACATGGCTCTTATGTAAAAGCAAATTAATATTTTATATTTTTGGAATTGGATATAAACCGGAAAATAGTGCGGAAAAGAACGGGGATCATACTTTTGTTTCTGTTTGCGGCAGTGCTGGCTGTGGCTGCATTTTTTATAAGGAGGGAAAAGCAGGTTGTGGTGCTGGATCCATGGGTGGCTGTTCCTTCTGATGCATTCTTTATCGCCGAGACCAATGACTTCCCTGAGCTATTGACAATGATCACTGACCCTGCGGGCCTTATGTCAAGGCTTTCACCCATGACGTGG
The DNA here is from genome assembly GCA_003250475.1 of Bacteroidota bacterium. Lineage (GTDB taxonomy): Bacteria > Bacteroidota > Bacteroidia > Bacteroidales > VadinHA17 > SR-FBR-E99. The sequence goes on from QKGI01000037.1 coordinate 16,940, forward strand.
GCCGCCTCGCTGTTGCGTACCGTCTCGGATATAGACAGTATCACCGGTGGCCGTGAGGTCCGTGAGCTTATAAGCAACAGGAAGACTATCATCTCGCTGCATATGGCCGGCCAGGGACATGTCACACCGTTGCTGGTGATGAACAGCGGCACCTCACTGACATCGAGGCGTCTGGTAAACCTGTGTGAGATGTCAGGAGCCAGTGTGACGGATGCCAGGGACCTCGGCGGCACAAAGACATTTACTGTTACCTATGGCAGGGGTGACAGGCAGACACCGTTATACATGGCCCTCACGGCAGGCACAGTTGTCATTTCAACCTCAGAGAGCCTGCTGTCAGCAGCTCTTGACAACAAGAGCTCAGGATCCGACATACGACTGCAGCAGGGATTCACGAAAGTGGTAAGCTCTGCCGGCAAAGAGGCTGATAACATTTATATTCTGTTCAGGAACCTGCCGGGGTTTGTAAAGTCGTTTATGGCTCCTGACCAGGTCTCTGCCGTGACTACGGTGGCTATCGCCGGTGGTGGTGACCTGAGCTCAACGGAAGAGGGACTCTTCATAAGCGGATTTCTCTCAACCGTCGGCGCCGGCGCCGGCGCTGACAGGCTGAAGGATGTCGAACCCGCAGAGTGCGGTGTGCAGGAAGTGCTGCCGCGCGGGACCTTCAGTTACCGTACAATAATGCGCAGGGCATCATTGAAAGGAGAGACGGCAACCGACCCTGCCTCGATCAACGCCACCGACCTGGCATTGATACTCAGCCCCTTCACCGGGACGGAGGTGACGGAGGCGCTGGTGCCTGTCGGCGGAGGAGAGGAACGGGTCATCATATTCAGGATGACGGACCAGAGGTCAGCAGAGAGTGTCCTCTATGAGAGGCTGTCAGCCAGGTACCGGTCAGTAGGTTTGCGCGAGAGTCATTTTGTGGCATCGGCACCCGGTGGTGGCGACAGGGATGATGCGGTGCTTTACAAAATGCCGTTCACCGGTGTGGCTTCAGTGCTTGCCGGAGAGGGACGGAGCAAAGCCGGTGACGAGTGGGTCACATTCGCCAGATCATATATGATCTTCTCAGGCTCACCGGAGGCGCTGGCAATAATAAGGAGAGAGTCGGACAATGAAAGTACCCTTATAAATGACCCTGAATTCAGGGAGATGGAAAAAACCCTTCCGACGAAGAGCTCATACCTGTTCTATGCCTCGGGAGATGTTCTCAGGTCGCTCCTGGCTCCCATGCTTTCCCCCGGCGCAGAGGCTGACCTTACTGACCGATCGTTCTCAGGAATAGGAGGTGTGGGCATCAGCCTCACCCCAAGCAATGACATGATATATACCAGCCTGTCTGTCAGGTACAATGAGGCCGGTGATAATACAGTACGTACGACTGCCGGCACCACATCCGCAATCACCCGGGGAGCAGATACATCTGCCCTCAGGCTGGTGTGGAAGGTAAGGCTGGACGCCGAACCCGCCTGCGTACCGTTCCTCTTTACCAACCACAATACAGGTGCCACGGAGATATTCATACAGGACCAGAGGAACAATATCTACCTTATCAGCGCCTCAGGGAAGATACTGTGGAAGGCGATGATCAGGGAAAAGATCACCGGAGAGATCTTCATGATAGATTATTATAAGAACGGTAAGAACCAGTTGCTGTTTACAGGTCATAATTATATGCATCTCATCGACAGGAACGGTAACTATGTGGATAAGTATCCTGTAAAGATGAGAGTGCCGGCAGCAAACACGCTGGCGGTGTTCGATTATGAGAGTAATAAGGATTACAGGCTGTTTGTTTCCGGTGAGGATAACAAGATTTACGTGTACGATCGATCAGGCACACCCGTCAGGGGCTGGAATATCTTCACAACACGCGGCAGGGTTAAGGACCCCGTGGAGTTCTTCAGGGTAAGGGGAAAGGATTATCTCTTTGTAGCCGATGACCAGGCCGTATATGTTCTTGACCGCACGGGCAATATCAGGGTGGCCCACCAGGAGCCGCTAAGGAAGGCGGCAGGATCGGCGGCAAGGCTTACGGGAGGTGATGAGCAGTCAATTGTCTTCTCGGCGCCTGATGGCACTGTAGTTTACCTTCTCTTTGACGGGACAGTGAAGAGGGAGACCCCGGGAGCCTTCTCTGCCGGCCACCTGGCAGACTTCACAGACCTTGACGGAGATAATGTTACTGATTATATCTGCATCGATCATGGCGTACTGCATGCCTACGGCAGCAGCAAAGAGGAACTCTATTCGTATTCCTTTGAGACTGAGAACCTGAGCGGTCCTGTGATTTTCACTGTATCACCGGCAGAAAAGCGGATAGCAGTATATGAAAATGACAGGCAGATGCTGCACCTTCTGGGGAGAACAGGCCACTCACTGACAGGGTTCCCCCGTAAAGCAGGTCCTTATTTCAATCTCGGGAGGGTGACGAATAAAAGCACATGGAATCTGCTTGTAAATGAAAATGATACATATCTTTATAATTATGAACTAACATCAGGTTCAAAACAATAGGGTAGAATGAAGGAAACCTGGCTGATTCAGATGAGAGCTGCGTATACGGGTTTTGCATATGACAGGCCAGGGTTTCAGCCAGGTGTAAGGAGAAAATTTTAAAAATATGAAAAGGAAATTAATCACTCTGCTTGTATTGATGGCCACAGTTGCCGTTAGTCAGCTGACAGCCCAGACCAGCCAGGTATTGTATTATATGAACCTGCCGCAGCGAACCACGCTCAACCCTGCCCTGAAACCATCAGGAAGAGTTTATGTGGGTCTTCCTGCCATATCCGACATTTCGGTAAGGGTCGACAACAACTTTATGAGCCTGTCGGACCTCTTCATTAATGGCGTCATATCAGACACTACTCTCACCATCCTTAATCCCGGAATGGACCTTGACAATTTCCTTGCCGGCCTGGGAGACAAGAACTCCGTTGAGCCTCAGGCAGGCATACAGCTCTTTGGCCTTGCCTTCACCATCGGTGAGGACCTCAGGATATCCTTTGATATTACCCAGCGTTTTGACGGCAATTTCGTTGTGCCCGGTGATCTGATCCGGCTGGGGATTAATGATAATGAGATCTTTCCCGGCAGGAATATTGACCTGTCATCCCTGAGAGCAGATGTGAAGTACTGGAATGAGATCGGACTGGGTGCTTCAAAGAATATCACAGACAAACTAAGGGTAGGGGCCAGGTTACTCATCCTGTCTGGGGTGGCTTCGGGCTACCTGACCAATAACGGCATCAGCCTGACGGTGAACGATGACTATACCCAGACCGTGGATGCCGATGCCACGCTTAACATCAGCGGTCCCTTTACCTTCGTTGTTGAGGAGGACGGCATTATTCACAACATCAGGTTCGAAGATGAGCGTTTTGACAATGGCGGCTCCTTTCTTTCCTACATGTCAGGCATGGCGAACCCGGGCCTTGGCTTTGAAGCCGGCGCTGAGTACAGGTTCAGTGATATGTTCTCCGTCTCTGCCGCCATCACGGACCTGGGATATATAAGATGGAAGAGGGACAGGTCAGAGGTACTTGTAAAATCGAACATCGTATTAAACGGGTTGACATTACAGGACGTATATGATGAGAGTATTACCTTCGGGGAGCTGCTCAACTGGACCCTCGATTCAATCCAGAATTCAATAGAGCTCTCAGAGTCACCGGCTGCCTATACTACCTCCCTGCCCTTCACTGCTACGGCGGGCTTCAGTTTTACGCCGGTGAAGTTTTTCACAGCCGGCCTTCTGTCCCAGTCAAGATTTAAGGGGAAGCAGGTACATGAAACGTTGACGCTGTCGGGTAATCTCAATTTCGGGAATGCCTTCTCGGCCACCATGGCCTATACCATGGCAAACAGGCGATATGATAACCTGGGTTTCGGCCTGGCTTTCAGGGGAGGTGTCGTTCAGTTCTACGCCCTGGTGGATAACATTCCTCTCAGGTGGAGCACCATGAGAAGCGGCACGGATAGCTACCGGCTGCCGGAAAACTGGAACACGGTGCATGCGAGACTGGGTCTGAATCTTGTGTTCGGGAACAGGGAGAGAGACCTGGTCTATTAACAGGGTTATTACCGGGAAGACTCTTTTAACTGCCTGGCCAGTGCGTTGGCGAAGACAAATTCATTAAGTATCCGGCAGTCGGATTTCAGTATTTCGTTTTTATTACCTTCCCAGCACTTCTCACCCTCCTCGATGAAGATTATTTTCTCACCGTTCTCCATGACGGAATTCATATCATGAGTATTGACAATGGTTGTCATATTCATCTCGATGGTTATCTCCCTTATGAGCTCATCGATTATGATAGAAGTTTTGGGATCCAGTCCCGAGTTAGGCTCATCACAGAAGAGAAACCTCGGATTCAGGGCTATGGCCCTGGCGATAGCCACCCTTTTCTTCATTCCCCCGGACAGCTCCGACGGGAAGAGGGGGTTGGAGTTGACCAGGTTGACCCGTTTCAGGCAGAAGTTTACGCGATCGAGCTTTTCTTCATCTGTCATGGTGGTGAACATGTCAAGAGGAAACCTGACATTCTCCTCTACCGACATGGAATCAAAGAGGGCACTTCCCTGGAAAAGCATACCCATCTCTTTCCTTATCTCCTTCTTACCCGTGAAATCCAGGCCTGTGAACAGTTTCTCATCATAATAGATGGTTCCTTCATCAACCTCGAGAAGACCTACAATACACTTCAGGAACACTGTTTTTCCGGAGCCGCTTTTGCCGATTATCAGGTTTGTCTGGCCGGGCTCAAATACAGCCGAGATATCTTTCAGGACCTCCCGGTCGCCGAATGTTTTGGATATATGTTCGGCCCTGATCATGACAGTAGCAGCTGGGTAAGGATTACATTGAACAGCAGTATGGTTATGCTGCTGTAGACCACGGCCCTGGTGCTTGCGCGGCCGACCTCGAGAGAACCGCCTTCAACATAGTAACCCTGGTGGGCTGATATGGTTGTGATGATGAAAGCGAAGAAGAGGGTTTTGATTATGGCGTAGGTGATGTAATACGGAATAAAGGCATACTGTATGCCATATACATAATCCTGTGAGGTAATGACACCGGCAGATGTGCCGACGATCCATCCGCCGAGGATACCGGTTATTATGCTTATAAGGGTGAGAAAAGGGTTGAACAGGAGGGTGGCAATAACCTTGGGAAGGATAATGTAGGAGGCTGAGTTGACTCCCATCAGTTCAAGAGCGTCAATCTGCTCGGTGACCCGCATTGTTCCTATTTCAGAGGCTATATTGGAGCCAACTTTTCCGGCAAGGATAAGAGCAACAATTGTTGAGGAGAACTCCAGCAGTATAGAGTCTCTGGCCCCCAGGCCGATGAGGTATGTCGGATAAATAGGATTCTCTGTGTTATAGGCTGTCTGCAGTGTGATGACCGCTCCCATGAAGAAGGAGATGATGGTGACGATACCTATGGAGTTCAGGCCAAGGCTGACAAACTCCTTCATCGTCTGCCTGTAGTAAACAGGATATTTCTCGGGTTTGGAGAAGACCCTGCCGAGTAACAACCAGTATGAGCCGAAGCCGGAAAGAAATCTGAACATACTTCAAAATTATCCGGTCAAATTTAACAATAAATCACCTCACGTGAAACCTTCACGGGTTTCCTCTGAAGTAATTTATATATTTGTAATAGTGCTCATTAATTTCAGGCAATAGCGGAATACCCGTATATCCGGAAAGCGGCCAGGTTTGCGGGCACGGCAAAACTAACCGCAATTTAAATAAGATCAGTTATATGGGTAGTCCTTTGTATTTTTATTAATAAAATTCAACCATGAAGAAAAACCGATATTTGCTGATCATGGCCGGTGGTGTTGGAAGCCGGTTCTGGCCACTCAGCAGGAAGGAAAAACCCAAGCAATTCCTTGATATCCTGGGAACGGGAGAGACCCTGATACAGATGACCTATCGCCGGTTTAAGGATATCTGTCCTCCTGAGAACATCTATGTAGTGACCAATGAAGACAGCACTGATACGGTTACCGGTCAGCTGGGTATTGACAGCGACCATGTTCTTGCGGAGCCGCTTAGGCGCAACACTGCCCCGTGTATTGCATACGGGATATTCAGGATCATGGCAGAGAACCCTGATGCGGTCATCGCCGTGACACCGTCCGATCATCTTATAAAGAAGGAGGATGAGTTCAGGGAGGTCATGAATGAGGCTTTCCGGTTCGCTTCAGAGAATGATGCCCTTCTTACCCTCGGCATCAGGCCTGACAGGCCTGAGACCGGGTACGGATACATACAGGCCAACACCCTGCAGCCTGTCGACGGATTCAAGGGGCTTCACAAGGTCAAGGCCTTCACCGAGAAGCCGGAGTTACCTATGGCGAAGCTCTTTATCGAGAGCGGAGACTTCTACTGGAACAGCGGTATCTTTGTCTGGAAGGCAAGCACCATACTTGCATCGTTTGACAGGCATCTGCCTGACATCTACCATACATTTGACGAGGGCAGAGAGCTTTTCAGCACAGCTTCGGAAAAGGAATTTATCAAGCGCGCTTATGCACAGTGCAGCAGTATCTCGGTCGATTACGGGATAATGGAGAAGGCAGATAATGTATATGTCATATGTACGGACCTGGGCTGGTCTGACCTGGGGACATGGAGCTCACTGTACCTTCATTCCGATCATGACCGTAATGATAACGCTGTTCTTAACTCAAAGGCACTGACCTATAATTCCGAGGGTAACATCATAAGCCTGCCGTCAGGTAAGATTGCAGTGATACAGGGTCTTGATGATTACATAATCATTGACAGCGGTGATGTACTGCTTATAGTATCGCGCGACCAGGAGCAAAATCTGAAGCTTTACCTTGACGATGTCGGTAAGGCCACCGGCGAGCAATACCTGTAAAACAAAAGAGCCCCGTCATGCGGGGCTCTTTTGTTCTGATGCGTATATCTAGTATTCCCAGAGATCCTGTTCAAAATTGAAAATCTCATTCTTGATCCTCTCAGCCTCAAATATCTGTGAAGGACCCATTTTGTACTGGTTTATGGACCTGTCGTCATAGACGTTTGATTCGGCAACGATATAACCGCTGAACCTGCGCTGGAGCATAAGATCCTCAAAGGAGATGCGTTGTGCATCGTTGAAGGAGTTAAAGGCTTCGTTCTGTGCCAGTGCCTGCCTTACATCTTCATACCTTATCCAGAACAGGCGTCTCTTGACCAGTCTTGAGGTGATCTGATCATATCCCATGTAGATAGGGCATATACCTATGATACGAACGTCAAGCCTTGAATGCTTCTTGTCAAAGAACCACTCTTCCAGCAGCATGAGCTGCTTGATGTCAGCAGGATTCTCCATATTGGTCACTGTGGAGTCATGCTCCATGCCATCGGCGCCTATGACAGTTATGGTAAGCGTGTCACGGTTCATCTTGGCTGCTATATCGTTATAGGTGGTCGGCACTGTCATGGCATCGCCGTCAGTGGCTGAGACCCTGCCTGAAAGTATCTCATTGAGGAGGATACCTGAGAAGTTCATCCTCCCGTCTGACATCTCTGAGGCGAACCTGTTGTTGGCACCGTCATATCTCAGCGACGGATAATAGAGGTTCAGGTTCATCTTTTCCCTGAGGTCGATTATCCGGTATAGTCTTTTTGACCAGATGACGTCGGATTCACCCAGGTATGTATAATTGACCTTCTGGTTCTCAGGCATCTGTTTTGTATAGATGTCTCCGAACGACTGTGCCATTGAGGCGGTACAGATCAGCAGGCCTGCGAGGCCTGCCAGAGTTCTCCTGTTCATGGTTTGTATCTTCTGTTGTTAATTAATCTTGAGAATTATCGGGTTGAGGTCCCTGGTTCTTCCATCGGGTCCAACCGCCTTAATTTTTTCTATGATAAGCTTCTGTCCGGCGCGCAGGTTACCGATAAGGCTTTTCTGCCTGTCTGTCAGCCTGTTGTTATTGGACTCTGCGGTGATCTCAAATCCCTTGTCGTTGACTGAGACGGTAAAGCCGGTGACAGTATATGTAAGGTCGAACTCAAAGTTCTCGAGCACTGCTGTCACCACCTGCTGTGCTGCAGCCACGCTCCTGAGAACGTTACCTTCCTTCATGTTTGCAAACCGTGCCTCGGGGTCGGGCAGTCTTCTCACCCTGAATTCCACGGGCGGGAAGGATTGTGTTTTACCGTCGATATTGGCAGATACGATTATCTGGGCATTCTGGCCCACATTACGTGGCTGTGCTACATATTCGCCACGGTAGTCTTTGTATTTTCCCTTCTTGATGTCTCCGTTGGTCATTCGTACGGTGAGCTTGTCGGATCCCACGCCCGGGACGGAAATGTCGAGCGGGTTCTGGATGCCCTGGTAGAGGACGTTCATTGCTGTGGGTGAGACAACGACGTTGGCCACGCCCACGGAGTATTTCTGATCAAAATTAAATGTACGGATACTGCCGTCCGGGGCTTTCATCCTGATGACGCCGCCCCATGACTTTTCGCCTACCGACCCGGCTTTCACCCTGTAAATGCCCCTTCCTGAATCATCTATCGGAAGCTGTGTGGACTGGCTTGAGGGCTCGTATGTAACCGATCCGTCAGGATTGGGCTTCGAAGTATATGGGCCCACGAAGATCTCCAGGTCCTGGGTGGTGTCGGTTGCCGCAACAAATACCTTGGCCTCGTATTCATTACCCTGCATCACATATGAGGTGTTGGTGGTAACCGTCGGGATAATATTGTTGAACCTGAACGATCCGGCATCAATCTGGGTAAAGAGGAAGTTAAGGGCGTCAGTCTCGGCATTCCTTACGTCAACCTGCATCTTGGAGAGCATTGTAATGGCAGCCACAAGGGGCAGGGTCTGGAAGTTTGCCGTCACCCAGTCCTCTGTACCGGTGCCCTCGAGGTTCTTCGGGTCATCAGTATTCAGTATATCGAGTATAGACTGTTCGGTACCCGGATCCTTGCCATCCAGGGTCTCGATGAGGTAAAGGCGGAAATCCATGATCATAGCCTTAAGGGAGTTACCTTTTCCAGCCTGGTCTGCGCCCACGAGTACCTCCGAGGGAATATTGTTCTCGTCGATCTTCTTTACCTTTGTTATGTCAATCTGGTTATTGGGGAGAAGTGCTTCCGATTCGGGTCCCTCGGCTTTGGTGATGATTTCTATCTTAAGATCCTGGATATAGTCATAGATCTCATTGGCACGGTCTTTTACCTCATATGCTTTTACCCTCCATGCTTCTGCTTTTTCAGGATTGTCTTTCGCCGCGAAATCAAAAGCTGCATAGGTTATGTCATTCTTTTTGACGTAGTTGGCGATGGTCTTGGAAAGGCTCAGGTCCACTTTCTTGAAAGCTTCTACGGCCTCCTTTGACACGTTAAGAGCAAGCATGGCGGTCAGGATGAGGTACATCATCCCGATCATCTTTTGCCGCGGGGTCTCTTTTCCACTAGACATGTGCGGATAGTTTAGGTGTTAGCGGATATATAGTTAAAATAAACATTACTTCACATTCATGGCAGCAAGCATATTGCCATACACATTATTAAGAGAGTTGAGGTTCTCATTCAGTTTGGCAACCTGTTCACGGTATTTCTTGGTATCATCGGCAGAGCCGGAGAGGTCGCTCATCAGGCTCTCGATTCCCTTATAGATCACATCGCTGTTTTTGACATGATCGTTTGCCCCGCGAAGCTGCAGTTCGTAGGCGGCGTTGAGGGCTGAGAGGTTCTTGTTGAGAGCCTCCAGTTTCTCGTGATATGACCTGCCTCCTGTCTCAATGGTCTTAGAAGATTCTCCGATAGCTCCGTAGACATCGCTGGCGTCATTCATTGTCCTGGCTGTCTGCTTCACTGATTCGGACAGGTTCATCATTGACTCATTGGCTTTTTTTATTGTGCTGGCATACTCACTTGTTGTGGCAGCCAGGTCACCCATGGCGTTGAAGTTGTTTGTTGTCTCGGTCAGCTTCTTCAGTCCCGTGCTCAGTCTGTCGAACACATCGGGAGTGATGCCCGCGTCGGCAAGCATACGGTCAAACTGTGAGAGACCGGCACCGCCGCCACCGCCACTGCCAACAGCTGCAAAGCCTATATCTTCGCCTGAGTAGTTGGGGTCAAGCTGCGGGTAAACCAGTTTCCAGTCAGGTTCTTCCTTCAGCGGCTCAAAGGCAGAGAAGAAGAAGATGATTGCCTCTGTGATAAGACCGACAGAGAGGAACAACCCTGCTAACGGATAGTGCTGGATTTTAAAAAGAGCACCTATTATCACGACTGAGGCACCCCAGCCGTATAACTTTGACATGAAAGCTTTCCACTTACTGGTATGAACAAATTCCGAAAGGCCCATATAATTGAATTTTTAAGTTAAACGGTATTAGTTATTAACTCCTATATAAGTTCTGACATTCCGGAACCCGACAAATGATTTTGTTGAGTCCTGGTATTCGTAATCCCTCGATGAGGTCTGCAGGAATAATGCTATATCCTTCCATGATCCTCCCCTGATAACTTTACGTTTAAGTACCGGAGGATCTTCGGGACGGGCATTATACTCATAGTCAGGGTTAAGGTCATGAGTAAAGACATATGATGAGGGGTGGTATGCGCAGGATGTCCATTCTGCAACGTTTCCTGCCATATCAAACAGCCCGTATTCATTCGGTTCAAAAGAGGCCACCTTGATTGTATATACTGCTCCGTCATCGATATAATTACCGCGCAGGGGCTTGAAGTTGGCCAGGAAGCAACCCTGGTAATTGCGGGTGTAGGGTCCGCCCCACGGATACATTGAGAGGTCAAGTCCGCCACGGGCAGCATATTCCCATTCTGTCTCGAGAGGGAGACGATAGTTGTGAACGTCGGCTATTCCCTGGGCTCTCAGGTGTTCATTCATGAAGTTGGTACGCCATACGCTGAAGGCGCGTGCCTGTACCCATGAGACACCCACAACAGGATAGTCATCATAGCCCGGATGCCAGAAATAGAGTGTTGCCCAGGGCTCATTGAATGAGTAGGTGAAGTCTCTTATCCATGCAAGGGTATCCGGATAAATATTTACGACATGATGCATGATGAAGGATGAACGGTCAACCACATCTGTGGTGTTGCCTTCGAGGTCAGTGACCTGTCCTTCGTATTTCTGCTCCTTATAATTATATTTTGCTTTGGCAGCCTGCTTGTAGTCGACCCAGAAGTATGAGTAGTTCAGAAGCCGGGTGTCCCACTGCTTGTTACTGTTGAACCTCTCTTCAGGAGGATAGTACATGGATTCGACAACGGAGAGGACGTTTTCATCTTCCCAGTCGATCTCCTCCTCCCAGTTAAGCACATTAGGCTCCATGATATTACCCTCTTCGTCTGTCCTGAAGAATTCGTAGCCCTCGATGCCCTCTTCACCCAGTCTTGTCCTCAGGATAGAATCGCGCACCCAGTAGGTGAACTGACGGTATTTATTATTGGTGATCTCTGTCTGATCCATCCAGAAAGCATCTACCGTAACTGTCTTGGAGAGGCTGTTCATGGCACGAAGGGGGTCCTGGTCACTGGGCCCCATGGTGAAGGAGCCGGCAGGAATAAAAGCCATCTCAAACGGTTCCGGCTCATAGAATTTCTTCCTTCCCTGAACGCCTATCAACTCGCCTGACTCGTACGAGCCGCAGCCTGTCAAGATAAAGATTAACGTTAGAGCTAAAAGGGTTACCTTTTTCATATACTCATTAATTTAAGAATGCAAGTAATTTATATTTTTCCGGTCTGTCACAGGAAACGGATACTCTTGTACCTGGTAACACTCTTCCCGAGCCCGACATCAAAGCTGTATGAAACAATGAACTCATGTGAGCCGCTTGTTCCTTTTCTGATCTCCGATACCGGGAAGTCATATCCATATCCAATTCTTAGACCGTTGTACAATTCTATGCCTGCAAATCCTGTGATTGCGTCACTTATCCTGTAAGAAACGCCACCCCATATCTTTTTATTGTATCTAACCATGCCTGTGGCTAAATATTGTGTTGCAGCCCCGTCATTCACTATAAAAACTGAAGGCACAAGCTCGAAGGAGGGGTTTGGCAACTGGAAATAATAGCCGGCAGTGAGGTAATACTCCCTGCTGACGTAAGTAGCAGTTTCAGAGTATTTTATCTTTGGCTGGTTCAGGTGGGTTGCTGAGATCCCGGCATAATAATTCAGTCCCTGGTAAAAAAATCCGATGGAGATGTCAAGGGCAACAAAAGATTCATCATTTTCTGGGATAAGAGGGTCGCCGGACGGCGGTGTATAGTTCGGGCCCGAGGGGATGAACCATTCGGGTGACAGTGTCTTGTTGAGTACTCCGGCGCTGAAGCCGGCTCCCAGGGTACCTGTGCCAATCGGGAAGAGGTAAGCATAGGAGAGGCTTATATCGACGTCATTGCTGAAGCCGTATTTGTCTGCCTCGACCATCAGGCCTGCGCCGCTGCGCAGCCCTAACAGGTTGAACGGGGCGCTGACATTGAAGAGTGTGGTTGAGGGTGCCCCGGGGAAGCCCACCCATTGCTGACGTGTCAGGGCAGTGGCGGTGATCATCCCTGTCATTCCTGAATATCCCGGGTTATAGGCCTGGGTGCTAAACATATACTGGCTGAACACAGGGTCCTGCTGACCAAATATCATGCCCGCCGGGATGAATAATGCAAAGATGACTGTCCTGACTTTCTTCATGTTAAGGAAGCGCCTGTACGCCCGTATATATTAACGAGTAAAATAAGTAAAAAATATACAAGCCACAAAATTGAGGCCAAATTTAGTGACCGTACCGCAGCAGGGCTTTTGTCCACCTTCCGGGGACCTGGTCCCTGTTGGCCATGAGGTAGTCTTCATATGAGCAGGCCAGGTAATGTGGCCGTCCGCCGGCGTCGCGCACCTCTATCCACCACCGTTCGGTTATCATGCTCTTGATGAAGATGGCTTCACCGTCGAGGTCACTGAGGGTAACATGGTAGCGTGTGAACCTGTTGTTCATCTGGTCGCCGAGGTAGGATATCTCGTATTGTTTCTGTGAGAAGCCCTCAAGGAAGAACCAGATGATCTGTGCAGCCAGGTGAGCTGTCTGCGACCTGTTGTCAAGGTCAGGGTTAACCTCGGCCAGTGACATGATCTTCAGGTTGTCGGAGAGACCGGCATATCGCGCCAGCAGGCATATCTCCTCACCGTAAAAACCGTTGGCTGACGGCAGTATCGTGCCGGGAGCATCCGACTGCCTGACGGAGCCTATGTCAAAGAGGGCGGCAGTGGCATCACGGAAGAGTGGCTCAGTCTCATGCACTGCAGCACGCACCTCACCGATACGCATCATGTCATAATGCCTCCTGTTGAACCTGTTCACCACCTGCTGGTCGGTAAGGTAGGTCTGGTGCCCTATGGCTGCCAGGTGTGAGAGATGGCTGCCGTTACGGTAGATCAGGTCGTTCATCCAGTTAAGGGAGTCGGGGGCTTTCTTCTCGGAGGTAAAATCTATGCGCGAGTCAACCGACACCAGTGACCAGTCGTTCAGGCGTGACGACAGGGCCCTGTCAATAGCTGACATCAGGGCGCTGGTGCCGCCGAAGACCACCGGAACGATATCCTGTGACAGCAGCTCGATGATGACGTCACGCAGTCCGGCCAGCGTGTCTTCAAAAGAGGCACCGGGTTTGAAGTTACCGAGGTCGGTAATCTTCATCTTTCCAGGCATGCGGGAGAAGGAGTACAGGCTCTTTCTTATTGCATCAGGGGCATGGGAGGCTCCGTGGTTTGCAGAGGCACGGTCATCGGGCACGCCGAGGAGGGCCACGGCAAAAGCGCCCAGCTCTTTCACGGGCTCGTTACCGGTATTGACAACCACATTGTGGGAGAAGGCAGCGGATCCCTTCAGCGGCTCCACTTCCGGCCTGTCAAGACTTACAGGGTCAAGATACTGGTTGAGGTCAATCATATATTATATAGTCACTTCTTCTTTCCGCCCCTGGTACTCTTAGGCTTGCTCCCCTTGTCAATGATGGCCCGGCACTCTTCCTGCGTCAGCTTCGCAGGGTCAGTTCCCCTGGGGATACGGTAGTTGGTCTTGTCATGGACAATGTAAGGCCCGTACCTGCCATTAAGCACCCTGATGTCACCGAATTCGCTGATAACCTTCTGCTTGTCGCCCTCTCTCTTCTCCCTGATCAGCTCTGTGGCTCTTGTGGCTGTGATGGTATAGGGATCATCCACCCCCTTTTTAAGAGAATAGAATTTACCATCATGCCTGACGTATGGCCCGAACTTACCAACGCCGACAGTCATCTCTTTCTCCTCAAAGGTGCCGACGGTACGTGGCAGGGCAAAGAGTGCGAGGGCCTCTTCGAGGGTGATGGTCTCAAGGAGCTGGTCACGCCTGAGATTGGCAAAACGCGGCTTGTTGTCGGGGGAGGCCTCTCCCAGCTGCACCACCGGGCCGAACCGGCTCATCTTCACTGCCACAGGCAGCCCGGTGGCAGGATCAGTGCCCAGCTGGCGTGCACCGGTCATGCGTTTCCTGGTGGAGAGAGACTCATCAACAGTCTTACGGAAGGGGCTGTAAAAGTCGGATATCATACTGGCCCAGCCCAGCTCGCCAGAGGCTATCTCATCAAACTCCTTCTCGACACCTGCAGTGAAGTTGTAGTCAAGTATGTCGGGGAAATTTGCCGTAAGGAAATCGTTGACGATAATGCCGATATCTTTCGGGAAGAGCTTCGACTTCTCCTTGCCGGCCATCTCACTCTTCTCGCTCCTTGTTATTTTGCCCTTTGCCAGGGTCAGCTGTGCTATCGTCCTTTTCTCTCCCGGCCTGTCCTCGCGTGCAACATAACCGCGCGACTGGATGGTTGAGATGATAGGGGCATATGTTGACGGCCTGCCTATCCCCAGTTCTTCCAGCTTCTTTACAAGACTGGCTTCCGTATACCTGGGAGGAGGAGAGGTGAAACGCTGCAGTGCAGTTATGGTGTCAGGTGTCAGGGCCATGCCGGTGTCAACACGCGGGAGAATGGCTTTCTCATCGTCTGATGCGTTGATGTCAGACGACTCGGTATAGACCTTCAGGAATCCGTCAAAGAGTATCACCTCGCCGGTAGCGCTAAAGTTTACAGGTGATGATGACATGCCGATGGTAATGGTTGTCTTTTCTATCCTGGCATCGGCCATCTGTGATGCTATTGCCCTTCTCCAGATAAGTTCATACAGCTTTTTTTCGTTGTTGCTGCCGCCGGCCTCTTTCCTGTCAAAATAGGTGGGCCTGATAGCTTCATGTGCCTCCTGGGCTCCCCTGGAGTGGGTCTTGAACTGTCGTGTGCGTGAATATTCTGCTCCATACTCGCCTGAGATAACCTCCCTGGCAGTATTGAGCGCCAGCGAAGAGAGGTTTGTCGAGTCGGTCCTCATATAGGTTATTCTCCCGGCCTCGTACAGTTTCTGAGCTACAGACATGGTCTGTGCCACAGAAAAGCCAAGCTTGCGATAGGCCTCCTGCTGCAATGTGGAGGTAGTAAAAGGCGGTGCCGGCGACCGTGTGCCCGGCTTGACAACTATATTCTCCACGGTGAAGTCTGCCGCGTCACATTTTTCGAGGAAAACTTTAGCGTCGGCTTCAGTTCCGAATTTTTTAGGACACTCGGCTTTAAGCAGTACTGCTGTGCCTTCGCTGTTTTTTCCGCTGAACGAACCGGTCACCCTGAAGGCCGAGTCGGCAGAGAAACCGATGATCTCACGCTCACGGTCCACCAGCAGACGGACAGCCACTGACTGTACCCTTCCTGCCGACAGTGACGGCTGCACCTTTTTCCAGAGGACAGGTGAGAGTTCGAAGCCCACGAGCCTGTCAAGGATACGGCGTGCCTGCTGAGCGTTCACAAGGTTCATGTCAACCTGGCGCGGGCTCTCCACAGCTTTGGTTATGGCGTCTTTGGTTATCTCATGAAAAACAATCCTGCGCGTGGTGGAGGGGTCAAGACCAAGCACCGATATAAGGTGCCAGGCAATGGCTTCCCCTTCACGGTCCTCATCAGATGCAATCCATACCGTGTTGGCCTGCCCTGCCAGCTTACGAAGCTCACTGACAACCTTCTTTTTATCCTCCGGCACTTCATATACAGGGGCAAACCCCTTCTCCACATCCACCCCGAGTTTGTTCTTGACAAGGTCACGTATATGTCCGAAACTGGAGACGACCGTAAAGTCCTTTCCAAGAAATTTTTCTATTGTTTTAGCTTTGGCAGGAGATTCAACTATAACGAGATTTTCTGTCATCCGAGATTTTTTAAAAACAGGGCAAAGTAAATGATTATGGGCACTAACTTCAAAATTATTGGAGAAATTTCTGTATTAATCATTAAATTAGCGCCCTTATAATGAGGCAATCATGACGGATAAAAAATTCCGCAAGAACATCATATGGTTCTGGGTTATAATATCAATGCCGGTGGTGTTACTGCTGACATTGTTCATCCTGATATCAACCCAGAGACTTGGTCCGCTTCCCTCGTTCGAGGAGCTTGAAAACCCGGATAATAATCTTGCCGCCGAGGTCTATTCCGAGGACAATGTGCTGCTGGGGAAGTTCTATATTCAGAACCGTACCTGGACAGACTACGAGGATATCTCGCCATATGTTGTCGACGCCCTGATAGCCACTGAGGACATCAGGTTTTACAGGCATTCGGGCATCGACTTCAGGGGTCTGGCCAGGGTTCTTGTCAAGACGATAGCCCTGGGACAGAATACCGGTGGTGGCAGCACCATCACACAGCAGCTGGCCAAGAACCTCTTCCTGCCGAGGGATCTCTCGAATGATCCTGCCATAGTACGCAGCGCCAAGCTGGCAGTGGCCAAGTTCAAGGAGTGGCAGACGGCAGTGAAGCTTGAGAGGAGTTATACCAAGGAGGAGATCCTTACGATGTACCTCAATGTGTTTGACTTTATATATAATGCCGTCGGGATAAACTCTGCAGCACGCATCTATTTCAACACCACACCCGATTCGCTGAATATCGAACAGTCCGCGATGCTGGTAGGCATGCTCAAGAACTCCGTTGCCTATAATCCGCTCAGGAATGAAGAGACGGCACTGCGCAGGCGTAACGTGGTGATATCGCAGATGGAGAGGTATGGATATCTCTCACGGGAGGTGGCAGATTCGGTTAAGAATCTCCCGCTGGTGCTCGATCTCAGGGAGGACAGCCACAACAGCGGTCTTGCAACCTATTTCAGGGAGTATATCCGTACGACGATGATCAAGTATGAGCCTGAGAGGGACAAGTTCTATTCCGATGAACAGTATGAGGATGCCCTGTGGCTGTGGCAGAATGATCCTCTGTACGGGTGGTGCAGGAAGAACAAGAAACCTGACGGAACAAACTACAATCTTTACCGTGACGGACTTAAGATATATACCACCCTTAATTCGAAGATGCAGGCCTATGGTGAGGCGGCCCTTGCCGAGCATCTCTCGCAGGATCTTCAGCCGGCCTTCAATAAAAGGCTTAAGAGCCTCAGGAACCCGCCCTATTCAAATGACCTTAATTCAACCCAGGTAAAACAGCTTATCGACCGGTCTGTCAGGCAGAGCGACAGGTATCAGAGCATGAGAAGGGCGGGCATAACTGAAGATTCTATAACGCTGGCCTTCAACACGCCCATCCCGATGAAGCTCTTTTCATGGGAGGGGGAGAGGGATACGGTAATGACACCGCTTGATTCCATTAAGTACTACAAGTTCTTCGTAAGGTCATCATTCATGGTGATGGATCCTCATAACGGCCAGGTAAAAGTATATGTGGGAGGGCCTGATTTCAGGTATTTCAAGTATGATGCCATAACCCAGCAGAAGAAGCAGGTGGGATCAACCATCAAGCCCTTTCTTTACACCCTGGCGGTACAGGATGGTATTTCACCTTGTTTTGAGGTTGCGAATGTCCCCCGTTCCTTTGATATCCCCGGCGACACAGTACCATGGACCCCCAGGAGTTCAGGCCCGGAGGAGTATCACGGAAGGATGGTCACTCTCAAGTGGGGACTGGCACAGTCTGAGAACTACATCTCCGCATGGCTGATGAAGCAGTTCTCACCACAGGCGGTGGTAGACCTGATGCACCGCATGGGAATAAGAAGCTTTGTTGATCCGGTATATTCAATATTCCTCGGCACCTCCGACCTGTCTGTCGAGGAGATGGTTGGCGCCTACGGCACCTTTGCCAACAAGGGTGTTTATTCACGGCCTCTGTATGTCACCCGTATCGAAGACCGCAACGGGAATGTCATATCTACCTTTCAGCCGTTTATCGATGAGGTAATCAGCGAGGAGGATGCCTATATGATGACATCACTGCTACAGGGTGTTGTCAACTCAGGCACTGCCGTCAGGCTGAGACTTACCTACAATCTTAAAAACGAGATGGGAGGCAAGACAGGCACCACGCAGAACCACTCCAACGGATGGTTCATGGGTGTCATGCCTGACCTGGTGGCAGGTGTCTGGACCGGATGGGAGGACCAGGCTATTCACTTTGAGGAGCTTGCACTGGGACAGGGAGCCAACATGGCTCTTCCGGTCTTTGGTATTTTCCTCCAGAAACTCTTTGCCGACAGTGATTTTGCCTCCATGGCAGACTCGAGGTTCGAGGCGCCGGCCAACTTCAATGTTGATCTTGACTGTGATAATGTCAGGAATCAGCAGCAGGGCAACCCTTACAGGCAGAGGGAGTACTAGGGGGGTCTGAAGGTCTGAAGTCTGAAGGTCTGAAGGTCTGAGGTCTGAAGGTCTGAGGTCTTGCAGTCTTGCAGTCTTGCGGTCATGCGGTCATGCGGTCTTGCAGTCATGCGGTCATGCGGTCATGCGGTCATGTCGGAGCGG
>QKGI01000099.1 GCA_003250475.1 Bacteroidota bacterium
AAAGGATACCGGCAAAATCGTTTACCAGGCGAGGCGGTTCAGGTCTCTCCACCAGGGACTGAGCTTCAATAGCAACAAAATAATGAAGGATCAGGGCTATGCTCAGGAAATATTTCAGCTTATTCATCATCAAGTCCCCGGTTCGTTTATATCAAAAGATATGGTATCGGCGATCTCGTTGATATCATCCTTCATATGGGGGAAGTGTTCCTTTAGTTGCTCACCGGCCATCAGTATTCCTTCGGCCAGGCCTTCGGCAAAGAGGTTCTCACTGAACCGTCTCTGAATATGATCACGTATATTGTCCCAGAAACCCGGGGGGACCACGGCATTTATACCCGTGTCGCCGATGATGGCGAAGCTGCGTTCCCTTATCGCAAGATAAATAAGTACGCCGTTACGGTCAGCTGTCTTGTCCATTCCCAGCTTCCTGAAGAGCCATGCTGCCTCATCAAGCACACTGGTCTTGCATGAGGTTTCCAAATGTACGTGTATCTCACCCGAGGTGGCATTTTCAGCCTCAGCTATTGCCCTGACGATGGTATCCTGTTGCTCGCGGGTGAAAAATGTTGAAGCTTTCATTATCATGCCATTCAGAACTCAACCTTCGGAGCTACCTCTGTACCCTGCTGGGCTTCGAAATAAGGCCTGTCGCTGAACTTGGCCAGGGAGGCTATAATATTATTCGGGAACTGCTTTTTAAAAGTGTTATACTCCCTGGCTGCTTCGTTGAAGTTGTTCCTTGCCACAGAGATACGGTTCTCGGTGCCTTCAAGTTCAACCTGGAGGTCACGGAAATTCTGGGTGGCTTTCAGCTCAGGGTAACGCTCGACCACGACCATCAGCCTTGCAAGGGCAGAGCTGATCTCACCCTGTGCTGCCTGGAACTGCTGCAACTGCTCCGGTGTGATATTCGAAGGATCAACAGTCACCTGTGTTGCCTTTGCCCTTGCTTCAATGACCTTTGTCAGAGTCTCCTGTTCGAAGGCGGCAGCGCCCTTGACCGTATTGACAAAATTGGGAATGAGATCTGCTCTCCTCTGATACTGTGTCTCGACATTACTCCACTGGGTTTCGACTTTCTCATTCATCGGCACTAACTTGTTATAGATTCCGACACCCCATGATATAATCAGCAGGACGCCTGCAATAACAACTATGACAATCACTATTCCGCTAACGGTTTTCTTTTCCATTTTTTCAATCGTTTTAATTTAAGTCAAAAATAAGTAAAATAATACTTGTAAAGACGTTGCAGGAACCCGCTTCGCGGCAACAGGGGAACGATATTTATGAAATTGCATCTCTCCGCGATGTTAAATAATGTAATTTTGGGCATTAATCTAACTAATCATGAAAACCATTGCCATAGTAGCAGGGGGGAATTCATCGGAATACCCCGTATCAGTCCGCAGCGCACAAGGCGTTGCCACAGCCCTGGTGGGCAAATATGAGACTTACATAATAACTATCAGGGGCAGGGACTGGTTCTGGGAAGATCCCAAGGGCAGGGTATTCGGCATTGACAAGAACGATTTTTCCCTGGCACTGGATGACCGTCGCGTAAGGTTTGACGCTGCATTCATTGCCATCCACGGTGATCCCGGTGAGAACGGACTGCTGCAGGGTTATTTTGATATGACCGGTATTCCGTATAGCAGCTGTGACGCCTTTGTTTCAGCGCTGACCTTCAATAAGCAGGCCTGCAAACTATACCTTAACGAATATGGGATACCCATGACCGGAGGGTTGCTGTTAAGAAAGGATCAGCCGTATGATGCTGACAGGATCCTTGATCAGACCGGTTTACCGTGTTTTGTTAAGCCTAATGCCAGCGGATCGAGCTTCGGAGTGACCAAGGTGAAGGAGGCAGGTGAGTTTGCCGCTGCCCTTGAAAGCGCTTTTGCCGAAGGTCCAGAGGTGCTGGTGGAGTCATTCATGAAAGGTGTGGAGGTAGCCTGCGGTGTTGTCAAGACCAGGCAGAAGAAGATCATCATGCCTGTCACAGAGATCGTCCCTAAGAAGGAGTTCTTTGACTATGAGGCCAAATATTCAGGCGGCCTGTCGGATGAGATCACCCCTGCCAGGATGCCTGATGAGCTGACCTCAAGGATACAGGAGCTCTCGTCGGAGATCTATGACATCCTGGGCTGTCACGGCATTGTCAGGGTCGATTTTATAGTAACCGATGATGGTCCCCAGTTCCTGGAGATAAATACCATACCCGGCATGACCGGGGAGAGCATTATCCCCCGCCAGGCTGCAGTCTATGGGATCTCGCAGGCCGATCTATACTCTATGGTGATAGAGGATCTCTTCTGAATTCTATAAAGGAAGAGAGGTCAGCTAATCAGTTTTGTTCTCTCTCGATTCGACCAGTCTCCTTACAAATGCGGTCACCGCCGGTTGTTTCAGGAAGCTGTATTTTGCCCTTGTGGGCCCTTTACCTACTTTCAGGGAGATAGCATAGTCGGGCAGGGCATGGAAGAGCTCCTCATCAGTCTTATCATCACCGATTGCCAGGATGAAGTCATAATTACCCGAAGCTGTCAGTTTCTTTGCTGCAGTGCCTTTATTGTAACCCGACATCTTCACCTCAACCACTTTGTGGCCCTCCAGTATCTGAAGCGGCATATTGAAAATAGACTCCTCAAGCTCATTCTTAAGCTCCACAGCCCTCAGTGATGACAGGTCCTCGTCAGCGTTTCTGTAATGCCACGATAGGGAGACCCTTTTTTCCTCGATGAATGACCCTTTGCACCTGTTTGTATACCTGGTCATCAGTGGTCTTATCTTCTCCTTCCAGCTGGCATCCTGATCGAGTGACGATTCCCACTCCCCACTTGAATACCTTATGAAGGCTCCATGTTCGGCCACAAGGGTAAGATTGATGTTTGAAAACCACTTGTCAAGAAAATCCTTGTTCCTGCCACTGATAATAACCACATCAGCGACCGCTGCCAGGCGCTCGGTAAGCAATATAAGCTGAAGGTCAGGTACAGCCAGCTCCGGAAATTCCCTGATAGGTACCAGTGTTCCGTCATAATCAAGGAACAGCAATGGTTTTTTTGCTTTATAGAAAGTGCTTATAATACGGTTCTCAATATCACGGTTTATGATCCGTACCCTGAAACTCCAGCTGTCAGACTTCACCTTGACAGTTGTCCTCAGGATATCTTCAGCCCACGAGTATACATCATAATCTTGAAGTCTCTTTTTCATAGCCTCAATGCGCTTCTTCTTGTCCTCCTCCCTCATCGTCAGAGCCTCAAAAATCGCATCGGCCATCTGTGACACATCGCTCGGGTTAACCAGTATCGATTCGCTCATCTCGGCAGCAGCCCCGGCAAGTCCGCTCAGGATAAGCATGCCATACTGCTGGCGCTGGGAAGCGACATATTCCTTGGCTACAAGGTTCATACCGTCACGCAGTGGAGTAAGCAATCCCACATCACTGTGTGAGTAAAGAGCAATAAGCTCATTGAACCTCAATGATTTATATTGATAAATGATGGGGTTCCAGTCGAGTGTCCCGTATTTCCCATTGATGCGACCGACGGTAGCTTCTATCTCCTTTTTCATATCCTGGTATCGCGCTATTGTGTCACGCGACGGCACAATCACCATATTGAATATCACCCGTCCTCTCATTTTGCTGTAGCGCTCGAGGAAGAGTTCAAAGGCGGCAAGCCTGTTAATAAAGCCCTTGGTATAGTCAAGCCTGTCGACAGAGAAGATAAGGAGACGGTCTCTTTTCTGCTTCCTGATCCTGGAGATATATTTCTCTGTCTCCTTCAGCAAAACGGCATCATGGAATTTATTAAAGTCAATACTTATAGGGAAAGCATCAGCCCTTGAATAAATTTCCTCAGTCATCACTGAGTTAAGAGAGATGTCATAACCCAGTGAGCGCCTCACTGACTTAAGAAAATGCTGGGCATAGTCATGCGTATGAAAGCCAATCAGATCGGCTCCCAGCATGCCTCTCAGAATTGCTTTCTGGTGTCCGTCGGGCATGATGCGAAATACTTCATAAGAGGGGAAAGGAATATGCAGGAAGAATGATACCGAGGCCTCCGGAAACTCCTCCCTGACCATTTCGGGCAGCAGAAACAACTGATAGTCATGTATCCAGACAAAGTCACCCGGTCTGATTATCTTCCTCAGTTCATTAAAAAAGAGCCGGTTTGCTTTTTTGTAGCTCTCAAAATAACCCTGCCCGAACACAGTCATCGATGGAAAATAGTGAAACAATGGCCAGATCAGGTCATTACAGAATCCCCCGTAGAATTTCTCGTTAATGCTGTCAGGTATCTTCACCGGCACAAGCTCAAAGGTGTTTTTCACCTCCTCCAGGGAGTTTATCAGGCCGGCGTCATAGTCGCCTCTACCTACCCATACCGTTTTATCCATGCTGGCGCTAGGATTCTGGCCTCTCATCCTGTCCGTAAGAGACAGGACGGCAGAGACCAGTCCTCCGCTGTTTTGTACTGCCGTAAGAGTGCCGCTTCTGTTTTTCATGGTGAACGGAAGCCTGTAGGCCACTATCACTATACGTTTGTATTCCGAAGATCTGTTGTCTGTCATTTTCTCATAATTATAAAAACACCGGCTTATCGAGCTTGGCAGCAATACGATATATGGCATTCATCAGGCCTACATGACTGTAGGTCTGTGGAAAGTTACCCCACTGGCTGCCGTCACGGCCAGCATCTTCGCTGAACAGCCCAAGATGGTTGGAGTATTCAAGCAGTTTCTCAATAGTATTTATGGCTTCGTCCACCTTGCCAATACTTGCCAGGGCTTCGGCATACCAGAAGGCGCATACCAGGAAAGTCGTCTCCGGCTTGCCGAAGTCGTCATCATGAATGTACCTGTAAACCAGCCCCTCCTCGGTCTTCAGATGACCTGCCAGGGCTGCAAGGTGTTCCTGTGCCCTTATGCCGGACGGATCGAGGTAACCCATGGTTACGAGATGAATTGTTGCAGCGTCATAGTTGCTGTTCCCGATGGCCTGCATATAAGCCTTGAGGTCAGGGCTGTAACACATCTCTATCTTTTCTGCTGCACGTGTTGCCAGTCTTGCGGCCCTGGTCCTCATATCCTTGTCTGTGAAATGTATTGCTATCTTTTCAGCTGCCTTGCTTCCGGCCCAGTGGAAGAGGTAAGTGTAGCAGTTCTCCTGCATCCTGTTCCGAAACTCCCATATGCCTGCATCAGGCATCTCCATGGTCTCCTCAATACGGCCAAGGAGCCAGTATATAACCTCTCTCGACTTTTTGTAGGAGAGGTAATTCAGCCTCTTGTCAATATACAGGGGAAGAAGGCTGGCAAGAACCTGCCCGTATATATCATACTGTTTCTGGTTAAAGGCATCATTCCCCCGGTGAACCGGCCGGTTCCCCATATATCCTTCCAGGTCAAGCTCCTTCTCCGGTGGAACAGCACTACCGGCAATACTGTACATTG
The DNA here is from genome assembly GCA_003250475.1 of Bacteroidota bacterium. GTDB lineage: Bacteria > Bacteroidota > Bacteroidia > Bacteroidales > VadinHA17 > SR-FBR-E99. The sequence continues at coordinate 5,470 of QKGI01000099.1, forward strand.
GTTTAATATTTTGTTTCTCCGAAAGAATGATATTCTGGATGTACAGAAAGTATTTCTCAAGCTCATCAAAGTGACCGAGATTGTTGAAGGCATTGAGAGTATAGTAGGAGTCACGCATCCAGCAGTAACGGTAATCCCAGTTTCTCCCTGCGCCAGGCGCTTCGGGCAGGCTGGTCGTTCCCGAGGCTATTATGGCACCTGTATCCTCAAACTGGTGAAGCTTGAGTACCAGGGCTGATCTGATTATCTCCTCCTGAAAGATATTGGGTATCGATGTGTTCTTGATCCATTGTGTCCAGTATTTGACAGTCTTCTCCAGGAAACTTTCAGCGGTAGCCTCCAGGGGTGCTTCCAGCGGCTCACCGTATGTGAATGCAAGGTAAAAGGTGTCGTTAAGTATGAAAGGCTGATTGTTTGTTATATAGGTCAGCGGGATGTTTGTGGTGAGCCTCACCTGGGTATCAAAATTAAGGAACCTGATATGGTTGCTGCCTGCTACTATCTGCGGCCTGAAAGCACCATAGCTGCCCACAGGCTCACACTTAACAGTGATGAAAGGATTGCCGTCAAGGAGCTCTATCTTCCTTATAAGCATCAAAGGCCTGTAATACCTGTCATACTGGTAGAAGCGCGGAGCAAAATCAGTAACCCTGAATTTCCCGTCATCCGTGATAAACTCCGTGGCAAGTATGTTGGTATTCTTCACATACGACTGGAATGTATAATATTTTTCTCCGGCAGGTTTAACAGAAAACTCACCCCCCTTTTCAGCGTCGAGCAATGATCCGAAAAGAAAGCTGCTGTCAAATCTGGGAAGGCACATCCATGTGATTTCCGCTGTCTTGTTGATATAGGCCAGGTAGGAACAATTGCCTATCACACCCATATCATATTTATGAATGGATTCCATTTTTACCAATGTTTAATGAAGCTGTCGCGGCAGATTCCGGCAGCTGAATCAGTCGACTCCTGAAAGGGTGTCGCTACAATATAAACAAATTATTCGGATTCGAAGTTTAGCTTCTCGAATCTGTATGCATCAACAGGGGCACATGTACATACAAGGTTGCGGTCTCCGTATCCGTTATCAACCCTGCCCACCGAAGGCCAGAATTTGTTCTCGGCGATCCATGGAAGAGGGAATGCAGCTTTCTGCCGTGCATAGGGATGGCTCCAGCTGTCGGAGACCACTGCCTCCGCAGTATGAGGCGCATTATGAAGTACATTATCATCCCTGTCAGCCTCTCCTTTCCTTATCTCTTCAATCTCGCCCCATATATTCTTCATCGCGTCTATGAACCTGTCAAGCTCAGCTTTCGGTTCGGACTCGGTAGGCTCGACCATAAGAGTGCCGTGAACGGGGAATGAGAGTGTCGGGGCATGGAACCCGTAGTCCATCAATCTTTTGGCTATATCCGACTCATCCACTCCGGCGTCCTTAAATCCCCTGCAGTCGAGTATCATCTCGTGAGCACACCTCTTGTTTGTACCGGTATACAGCACCTTGAACATGTCACCCAGTGATGCGGCAATATAGTTTGCGTTCAGTATGGCATATACCGTCGACCGGGTCAGTCCTTCAGCACCGAGCATCATCACATATGCATGGCTGATGGTAAGAATATGGGCACTGCCGAAGGGGGCTGCAGCAACAGCTGTTATGCCGTGGCTCCCTCCTGTCCTGACTATGGGATGTGAAGGAAGGAACTCTGCCAGTTTGGAGTTGCAGAGTATCGGACCCATACCAGGGCCACCGCCGCCATGCGGTATTGCGAAAGTCTTGTGCAGATTGAGGTGGCAGACATCAGCCCCGATGTGACCCGGGCTGGTCAGTCCGACCTGGGCGTTCATATTGGCACCGTCCATGTAGACAAGACCTCCGTTATCATGGACTATATCGATCATCTCAACTATTGCCTCCTCAAAGACACCGTGTGTCGAAGGATAGGTTATCATGGCTGCGCTGAGGTTATCACGATACTCTGTTGCCTTTTTCCTGAGATCATCCACGCTTATGTTTCCGTTGATATCACACTCGACCACCACCACCTTCATGCCGGCCATGGCGGCGCTGGCAGGGTTGGTACCGTGAGCCGAGGAAGGTATCAGCGCCACATTACGGTGACCTTCGTTACGGCTTAAGTGATACTGCCTGATGACCATCAGTCCCGAGTATTCACCAGCAGCACCCGAGTTGGGCTGGAACGAAACCCCTTCAAAGCCGGTGATCTCCTTGAGAGCCTCACCCAGCTCCTCCATCAGCTTATGGTAACCCCCGGCCTGTTCTGCAGGAACAAATGGATGAATGTTACCGAACTCAGGCCAGCTCATGGCAAACATTGATGCTGCCGGGTTAAGTTTCATGGTACATGATCCCAGGGGTATCATGCCGTTTGCCAGGGAGAAGTCCTTGCGCTCAAGCATCTTGATATAGCGCATCATGTCAGTCTCACTGTGGTAGCTGTTGAAGGTACGCTCCTGCATGAACGCTGATGTGCGGTGGAACTTACTGTCAACACAGAAACAGTCACACAACTCCGTCACTACCTCTGCCTTTTTACCGGCAGCCACGGCGAAGATGTCTATTATCTCATTAATCTCCTTCAGGGTTGTGATCTCGTCAGTGCTTATAACGGCGCAGTTGGCACATGGGTACCACAGGTTAATGCCCTTTCCGAGGGCTATCTTTTCTATCATTTCGGCCGTCACGCCGGTAACAGCCTGTACGCGTATGGTATCGAAGAACTGCTCATGTTTTATTGTATATCCCAGCGTCTTTAAAGCGGTGGCAAGAGTACATGCTGTTGAATAAATATGCCTGGCAATGCTTTTCAGTCCTTCCGGGCCGTGATACTGGGCATACATGCCTGACATGGTAGCCAGCAGTGCCTGTGCCGTGCATATGTTTGATGTTGCCCTCTCCCGTTTGATATGCTGTTCGCGTGTCTGCAGAGCCATACGCAACGCCTGGTTGCCATGAACATCGACCGAGACCCCGATAATCCGTCCCGGCATGTTACGCTTAAGCTCATCCCTTGTGGCAAAGAATCCGGCGTGGGGCCCTCCGTAACTCATCGGCAGCCCGAAACGCTGGTTTGACCCGAAGACTATGTCTGCTCCCCACTCTCCCGGAGGTGTAAGCAATGTCAGACTCATCAGGTCAGCGCCCACGCCAACCAATGCGCCGGCAGCATGTACCCTCTCAATCATATCCCGGTAATCGCGTACTTCGCCGTTGGCAGCGGGGAACTGCACCAGAACGCCGAAGAGCCTTTCATCCGGTTCTATCTCGGTATATTCCGAGAACCGGATATCAATACCCAGGGGCTCTGCCCTGGTGACAAGCACATCCCTTGTCTGTTTGAAGACCTGGTTGTCAACAAAGAACTGGTTTGCGCCGGCTTTTACCTTGTCCCTGGAACGGGCATTAAACATCATTATCATCGCTTCCGCCGCAGCAGTAGCCTCATCAAGAAGAGATGCATTTGCGATATCCATGCCGGTAAGACCTGAAACCATGGTCTGGAAATTAAGGAGTGCCTCAAGTCTTCCCTGTGAAATCTCGGCCTGGTAAGGTGTATATGAGGTATACCATGCCGGGTTCTCCAGAACATTCCGGATAATGACCGGCGGTACTGCCACACCGTAGTACCCCTGCCCGATAAATGAACGGTATTGTTTGTTCATCCTGCCAAGCTCCCGGAGATGGGCAAGGTATTCATATTCACTCATGGCGGCGGGAAGGTTCAGTGGCCTGTCAAGCCTTATTGACGCCGGGACGGTCTGCCCTATCAACTGATCAGGTGAATCCACACCGATAGTCGCACACATCTCAGCGGTATCACTCTCCCGCGGGCCGATGTGACGGTTAACAAAATGATCGGAAGTCATATACTGGCGGTTTAATTTATTTTTTCAGAGGTACGAAGCGAAATTAACATAAAGGGAATTACAAAAAAACCATATTCATCATGTTTCATCATAGTATAACCTGCCTGTTAATGGTTATAAAGACCTTTCCGCATGGCTAATGGTCTTACATATTATTGATAATGTGTCTGTTGCGATGCATCAGCAGAACACGGTCTGTTCAGGAGAAAAAGGGATTGTTTTGCATCTCCTCCCTGATGCTCGTTGCCGGTCCGTGTCCGGGGTACACTATTGTTGCGGGAGGAAGGGTAAAGAGCCGGCTGCGGATGGCATCCATCAGCTGCTCATGATCTCCGCCGGGCAGATCCGAACGGCCAATGCTTCCTGCAAAAAGGCTGTCACCGGTGAAGACTATGCCATCATCCTTTGAATAAAAGGCAACTCCTCCCTGTGAATGGCCGGGTACAGCAATAACTTCAAAGGTCACCCCCGAAGAGGTGATCATCTCTCCGTCAGCCAGAAATCTGCCGGCTCCGGGAGGAGCCTCCATCATAAGTCCGAACATACGGGCAAGTTCAGGAGAGTTCTCATTGTTGTGCCTCTCGCCTTCATGAAACAAGGGTTTTAGACCGTACCGTTCAAGCATAAATGAGTTGCCGAAGACATGATCAAGGTGACAGTGGGTGTTAAGGAGCATCTCCGGTTTCAGATCCTTCTCCTTTATCATGTCATCGAGCTTCTTCTCTTCTGCATGACCATAACAGCCACAGTCGATGACAATGCATCCGGAATTATTACCGGTCACTATATAAGTATTCACCTCAATGGGCGAAAACACAGCTTTGTATATCTTCATTGTTTCAGTGTCTCTCGTTACCGTTGGCTATGCCTTTTAACATCGGGACGAACACGTAATTACCGTGTGTGGTTATCTCGTAATCATCCTCCCCGAGCTTTTTGTACAGTGTCATAACCTGTACGTCACGGTCGCCCCGTGGCACTACCAGCCTGCCCCCCACACGCAACTGCCTTAAAAGTGTTTCAGGTACTTCTGCCGTTGCGGCTGTGATGATTATTCCGTCATAGGGGCCATACTGTGGT